>AEPR01000902.1 GCA_000195205.2 Oxalobacteraceae bacterium IMCC9480
CCGACGTCCGCTACAAAAAGAACATTACCCCGGTGATCAATGCACTTGCCACCATCGACGCGCTGCAAGGCGTGCACTATGAATTCGATCGCGCTGCCTTCCCGAAGAAAGGCTTCGAGGCAGGCCGTCAACTCGGCTTCATCGCACAGCAAATAGAACAGTTCGTGCCGGAGGTAGTACGCACCGATGCAGAAGGCTACAAGAGCGTGCAGTACTCCCAGCTGGTGCCGCTGCTGGCCGAGGGCATCAAGGCGCAGCAACTGGTGCTGCAGCACCTGATCAAGAAAGACCCCGCCACACTGCTGGTCGATATCAAGACCTTCCAGGGCAACGACGCCGTCTTCGAGAACATCAAGTCGACCAACATCAAAACCGCCAACCTCGACGCCGACATCGCCCGCATCAAGAAGCTCGAAGCCGACCGCATCGATACCAAATACCTGCGCTCCGACGTCATGAAGACCGGCGAGACCGAGGTGTTCGTGAGCCTCGGATCATTCCAGCCGATCTTTGTGCCGCTGGCCGATGCGCAGTACATCGTCAATGCCACTGCCGAAGATGGCAGTAGCGCGTTTGCCTCGGTGGCGTTCATGGCGGGCAAGATCACCGTCACGCCGATCAGTGGCAAGGGGGTCGATGTGACGACGATGGGAACACAGGTCGGGCTGGTCGCGGCCAGCAAGAAGGTCAAGGCGACCTGGATACGGATGAGCTGAAGCAGCGCAGTCGCGTTGGTTTGTTGGCAGGTTGATGGACAGGTTCGCTACAAGGAAAATCATGAAAGTTCAGTCACGTCGTTGTGCACCACATTCCACTGCACTGGCCTTGTCCGTGCTGCTGGCCCTGAACGGCTGCGCCAGTTTTTCGCGTCCGCTGGCACACCCGAAGGAAGCGGTGGTCAATGCACCGGAGAGCCGTACCGTTGACGATGCCGGCACCGATGCCAGCCTTGATATCGATGCCGGTTTTGGCAGCGACGAAGTGTTCATGCTCAAACCCATCGTCGAGAGTTCCCGCCTGCCGAACATCGCGTTGCGCGGCATCAGCGTGACCGAATCCGGTGTCTACGATGCCCTGCGCCTGGTGCTCAAGGACACCGGCATTGCGCTCAATATCGAGGGCGGCAGCAAGGGCAGCGAACGCTTCGGACCGATCTCGGCGTTCGACGTCAAGGGCAGCCTGGCCGAGGTGCTCGACAACCTGTCGGAATCGATCGGCTTTTTTTACCAGTACCGCAAGAACACGCTGTTCATCCAGCCGGAGCAGCAATTCGTCGTCGAACTGCCGCCGGCGCTGTCCGAAGACAACGCGGCCGGCCTGACCAACACGCTGCAATTTCTGGGCGCAAAAGATCCGTACATCGATCGCCTGAATCGCTCGCTGGTGTTTCGCACCAACCGGCCCTCGCTGGCCAAGATCGAAAGCTACCTGCAAAAAATCCGCGAGACGCGTTCGCTGATCATCTACGACGTCAATATTTTTCAGGTCGATTTGAAGGACAACTCGGATACCGGCATCCAGTGGAACAAGCTGGCCTGGGCCGGTACGCCGGGACTGGCCGCCAATCCGGCCAGCACGGCAACGACAGCAGTCACGCCGGCGGTGGCCGGTACCACGGCAGCAACCACTGCCGCGACGAATATCGGCAATGCGGTCAGTGGCGGTATCGCCGGTCTCGGACTGGGACTGGTACTGTCGTCGTCGCGTTTTTCGGTCGACATGCTGATCAATTTTTTGCAGACGCAGGGCAACGTCAAGGCGATTTCGCGACCGCGACTGGCGGTCATTTCCGGCACCAAGGGCAGCTTGCGGGTCGGGCAATCGACGACGTACGTATCGAAGGTGGGGACCAATTTCTCGACCTCGGTGAACCAGGTCACGACCGAAACCCGCGACCTCAAGACGGGTCTGGACCTGGCGCTATTCGGCGACTTCAGTGACAACACGGTCTACACCCGCATCGGCCTGTCGATCTCGGAAATCGTCAGCCTCAACAAGTTCACCGCGCTCGGCACCGACCTGACTTTGCCGACCACGGCTGACCGTGAAATCAACACCGTAATCCGGGCCCGTCCCGGCGACATGATCCTGCTCGGCGGGATCACGATCAACCGCGATGCCAGCGATATCCGGCGCGGTGTCACGCAGAACGGCAGCAGCGATACGGTGACCCGGTCGGAGCTGGTGCTGGCACTGAAATCGAAGGTGGTGTACTTCCGCAGCAAGGGCTATCAGCAGGCGATGCCGAAGGTGCCGGCGGCAAAGCCAAACAGCGGCGACGCTGATCCAGCCGGCCCGACCGATACGGCAGCACAACCGGAGTCATCCGGATTGAGATTGACCTATGCGCTACCGGTCGGATGGAACGCGCCGGCGCTGGCCAGGAAGTGAACCGAACACCAATACTCGCGTAAGCATCCGGTCCCGGCACCCATCTACGCCGTAGGGTGGGCACAGCATCATCGTGCCC
>AEPR01000901.1 GCA_000195205.2 Oxalobacteraceae bacterium IMCC9480
CTTCCAGGGATTGGCTGCCAAGATAGAAACCGCATTGGCAGCCCATCCGTTCGATAGCCGTGTCTTCGTGTTCCGTGGCCGCCGTGGTAATACGGTCAAACTGTTGTCGGCCACGGAAGATGGTCTGTGCCTACTGGCCAAGCGGCTCAAGGAAGTACGCTTCGTGTGGCCACAGGCCACCAGCGGATCGGTATGCCTGACACCGGCGCAGTTATTGATGCTGCTGGAAGGGATCAACTGGCGACAGCCGCAACATTAACGGATTTGCGTAAACTCCGCGAATGCACATTCCCTCGCCCCTACCCGCCGATATCGATGTCCTCAAGGCGATGGTGCGTGCGCAGTAGGC
>AEPR01000900.1 GCA_000195205.2 Oxalobacteraceae bacterium IMCC9480
GGAGATTTCCCGGTTGCCGGTGCAGGGCGGTGGCTTGGCGCATGGCACGCGCTTTGCGTAGAGAACGCATCTATTCAACCGAGGTGACACCCCATGAAAACAAGCACAGGCCGCATGGCAGCCCAACTTCTGATCGCTGCATCCGCACTGCTGAGCCTGCCGGTACTGGCACACGGCGACGTGACACCACAAGCCGTCGATACCGCCACCCTGAAGGCGCTGGGCGAAGACTGGCGCGAAGAAAATCCGTATCGCGGCGACAAGGAAGCGATCCGTATCGGGTCATCGGCGTATGGCCAGAATTGCGCGCGCTGCCATGGCCTCGAAGCCGTGTCCGGCGGCATAGCCCCGGACCTGCGCCAGCTTGATCGCGACTGCGTCTCGCAAAAGGACGAGAAAAAAAAGCAGGCCTGCTACAAGGAAAACGACGCCTACTACCTGACCTCGATCCGGCATGGCAAGACCCGCAACGGCGCGGTCTACATGCCGCCGTTCGAAGGCATCATGAACCAGGAAGGCATGTGGTCGATCAAGGCTTACCTCGAAACCCTGCGCGTGATGCCGGCAGTAACTGCGGCGAAGTAGTCCGGCCGTTTTCCCGTTCAACCTGAAAGGTCACTTGATGATGGTTTCTCTCAAAAGACGCACTGCGCTGCTGGCTGCCATCGCGTGGTCCGGCATGCTGCTGAGCTTGCCGGCGCACGCTGATCTCGACAAGATCCGCACGCTGGGCACACTCAGTGTCGGCGTCTACGACGACAATTTGCCCTACTCGAAAAAGGTCGCTGGCAGCAAGGCACTCAGTGGCATCGACGTCGACGTGGCCGAAGCGCTCGGCAAAAAGATGGGATTGAAGGTGTCCTTCCTGCCGTTTCCGGCCGGCGAAAATCTCGGTGACGACTTGCGCAACATGGTCTGGAAAGGCCACTACCTGGGCTACGGTCCGGCCGACGTGATGCTGCATGTGCCGGTCGACCCGTTGCTGATGAACCAGAATCCGCAAGTGACGATCTTTGCGCCGTACCACACGGACTCGGTCCGGCTGGTGCGCAACGTCGCCTCGGTGCCGCAGTTCAATGGCATCGCGTCGATGGCCGGAAAAAAGATCGGCGTCGAAAAAATCTCGATCTCGGCGATGGTCCTGCTGGGTGAAGAAAACGGTCGCTACCGCGATGATGTGCGCATCTTCCCGACCGGCGTCGATGCGCTTGAAAAACTCAAGGCGGGCGAACTCGATGGCGTACTGGCCAGCCGCTCGGAAATTGAATCGGTGCTGCGCGACGATCCGCGTTTCGAGATGCGCGAAGTGAGTTTTCAGCGTTTGCCGCGCAAGGGATGGACTGCCGGGCTGGCGGTCAAGAAGGACAATCCGGAGCTGGCCAGTGCCTTGAAAGACGCGATGGATTCTCTGTTCGCATCGGGTGAGATGCTGCGTATTTTTGCGAAGCACGGGGTGCAGATCGTCAAGCCGTAGCTGGCCACATCCAGGTCTTTTTTTGGCGAGAACCGCTCCGCTTAGGCTGAGCGGTTTTTTTATATTGTGTGCAAGTGAATTGTGTGTGATTTGATTGGGCGCGCGGAACGACGGTGCTGGTCAATTCG
>AEPR01000899.1 GCA_000195205.2 Oxalobacteraceae bacterium IMCC9480
ATCGAGCAGCTTTCGGAATTGCGGTAGCGGCAGAGTATGCCGCCAATCTTCAGACCGGTTTGCGGCGCCTTGCCACGAAACCCAGCAAGCCCAGACCGGCGAGCATCATGCGTAGGTTTCCGGCTCCGGGACTGCCGAGACAGGTGGGAGCTGATCGATGGCCGAGCTGTAGGCATGGTAGACAGCATTGCCGTTGCCCAGTCCGCCGAGCGACAGAACGGTGTTCGCCATAATCGGTTGAGCCCAGTGAAACAGCAGTTCGCCCTTGTTGTATTGGACGGCTAGGTAATCAAAACTGTTTGCAATGCTGAACGACCCTGAGCTGGCGAAACTGAGTCCGCCCGTTTTAACAAATGTCAATGTGCTGTTAGTACCGGTTGGCAGGTTGAACTGATCTTCCAGCAGGCTTTTGATAGCGCTGGCGCTTTGGGCTCCAACGTGAGCACCGTCGTACACCCAGACGGTTTGTGCCGCTACCGGGCCGTAGGTGACGGTCTTTGAACCGGCGCTGAACCCTGTTGTAAGGGGGCTGGATGTTTCTACCCAGGTAGCAGGAGGCGGTATTGCCTGCGCTGTCGACATCATCACTGACGAGGCTGCTATCAAGGAAACGGCAAGTGCAATGTTGTGTAATTGGGCCATGATTATTTCCTTGATGGTGATGAGGGTTGAGTGACAGTGTTGCGGTTTGTCTTATAACGTTACGGACTATCTGCCCTTATTGTCGTTATGTAAATAAATTATTTAAAAATTAACTTTGTTTGCGATTGCATTCGATTTGCGAGGGGAGGTGCCCGCAGGCTTGATGAGAGGTCGCAGCACCTCGGGGGACCGTGCCTGCGTATTGTCTGCTCTAGCCTCGCTCCGTTTATCGAGCAGCTTTCGGAATTGCGGTAGCG
>AEPR01000898.1 GCA_000195205.2 Oxalobacteraceae bacterium IMCC9480
GTTTCCGCGACAGCGATGTCACCAACGATGTCCAATGGGAATTAAGCCGGAGTGGCTACCGACGTGACTTGGTGGACGAGTCTGTCGATGCAGTGATCCCCTTGCCAAGTGGCCCCGGTAATCCGGCCGTGGTGAAAGAAATGAGAGACCGCCTGCGCACAACACACGTGAAGCAAGAGATCAGTGCGCGCAATCACAATGGCCACATGCAAGACAACCTTTG
>AEPR01000897.1 GCA_000195205.2 Oxalobacteraceae bacterium IMCC9480
GCGGCTAAGAACAGTCCATCGCTGTCGCGCAGAACGTGATTTTCCCGGCTACGGGCTCGACGCTGCTGAATCGGATTTTTTCGATGAGTTATTCAACTGCGACACGGATTCGATGATGCCGGATGCGTCGCTGTGATAACTCGCTGCGCACAACTGCGCGTGAAACGACTATCCGAAATAGATAAAGCGTCTTGGGAGTAGATTGTACTTGCCTTGTGGCAAGTTATTAAATAATCAGTGAGCAGTCTCCACAGACTGATATCTCAAGCAAGAGCCACACAATTATTAGTCTTGCAATTGATAAATTGTCATGATACATTCCGTCACTTTAAATTTTCTACCAAGAATTTATATCTGAATTTATCAGTTCTTTATTTTTATAAAAATCAGCACGTCCACACCAACTATAAGTAACAATATAACTACTCATAGAAGTTTAATTCATAGCGCCCGAGATAGGAAATATCAATGCATTATCTAAAATCAACGGTATCGTCGGTGACTTGTATTTGTGCTTTATTTATTGTAAATCTGCCGGCAATTGCGGCGCAGTCAAATGGCGACGGAATGAATGTCGAGGCAGTCGCCAGCCAGATGAATAGTGAATGGAAGCAGGTGGAACGTAGTTGCGATCAATACAGTAGATCAAAAATATCGAATGTCAGCGTGATTAGCGGGACGACGCAAATCAAATCACGTGGCAAAACATTTGTATCTGGTGGTAAAGAGATAAAAGTAATACCTGTAGCGTTTTATTTGAAGGCCAGTTACCCATCCGCTACAAGTGACAGACCGACATATGCTACCTACGGACCAGTGCAAAACTCTGCCAAAAGTAGCGATTTCAAAAGTCTAGTGGGAATGCCATATTGCGACGAAGGCTCAGGTGATTGAGAGCAGGCATAACAGCTCCATGGGCGCCGCTGATTTAATCGGGTTCTGAGCATCCAGTACGAGGTCATTCGTTGATTTGACTGGAGCTGAGATTTTTTGAACTGATTAAATCCGCGTCACCTCAGTAGCAGTGGTTGAGTTGTGAGCTGATTTATTAAGATGGTTGTACGGATTACATAAGTCAGCAAAAGATTTACTTTCATATTTTAATAAAACAATACCACTTCCCGGAGAAAAGATGTTTTCAGCAAATAAGTCAGTCAAAACAGTAATTGTAAGTATGGTGTTTCTTGCAATTACAGCATGTAGCAGCGAGCCATCTGATAGTGATATTAAGACCGCTGTTGGCAACCAGATGAAAGCCGAGGCAAAGGCAATGGCGGAAATGCTTGGATCACGGGCTGGTCGCGAAGAAGAAGAGCTTCTGAAGAATATTAAAAATATGAAAAAAATTGGCTGCAAAGCGGATGGCGATAACGCCTATAAATGCGATGTCGAGCTTGAGGTTACTCGGAGCGGTACGACAAACAAAGGCGTTATACCGATGCGATTTGTAAAAGGTAGCGATGGCTGGATGGCCTCAAAATAAAATTTAAAATCTGAAAACCTGGGATTTTTTTTACTCTTTTCTTATGGCGGGTTT
>AEPR01000896.1 GCA_000195205.2 Oxalobacteraceae bacterium IMCC9480
CTACGACGCCGCGCAGATATCGTCGACCGAAGAGCCGGTCGAGGTCGGTGCGGTCGTTACCAGCATCGCTCTGCACGCCGGTAATTTCATTGAAGACCTGATGACGCAGTACGCCCAGCCACGGCCGTGGATACTGCTGCAGGAAGGCGGCGGCAACACCTATGTCTCAAGTGCCATGCCGCAAAAGCGTAACCCCGGTTTGCTCAATGCAACCCGTCGTGATGCGTCGACTGCCATCACGCTGGCGATGGGAACCATCATCCAGGCGCACAACATCACGCCCGGCATGGGC
>AEPR01000895.1 GCA_000195205.2 Oxalobacteraceae bacterium IMCC9480
GCCCTGCGGTTATTGCACCCTACGACTTGGGTTGTTTTAACGTGAAGCAGCTTCACTTTGTTAGTCATTGTCATCCCTGAAGATGCTTGTCAATTCCGCTTCCGTTGGTCTGCCCACACCGGGCGATAGTGTCAGGCGCATGTCCAGCGCCATCAGTACGCGTAACAAGCGACGCAAGCCGACATCGCTTGTCCCGGCTTCGATAGCGACTATCGTGCGGCGATTCACACCGGCACGACGCGCAAGTTCATCCTGTGTAATTTTCAACTCCCGGCGACGGGCAGTGAGCTGCGCGATGATTTCTTTGGTAGTCATAATGAGAACTATCCTACACATTCGGTTTGATTATTGTCTTGAATGTGTAGTTTAGGCATCTTTTAGGGTGTCGCGCTACCTGATTTTTCCAGCGGTCTCCGCCAAGGGGTGTCGAACGGCTCATGCGTCCCCTCTCCCTGTGACCTCTTTCCGGCGAGCGTCCAACGCCTGCTGCGTTTTCCCGATTTCGTCGGCGAGCAATTTTTCGTCAGGCAAGACCATCTGGTACTCGGCCGCCAGTACCTTGTTTGACAGCCCATCGAGCGCGTAGTGTGCTTCTGCGGCTCCTTTGTCGGTACACAGGATCAAGCCGACAGGCGGGTTCTCGCCCGGCTTCATCCAGTGTTCTTTGGCGTAATTCAGATACATGTGCATCTGGCCGGCATCGGCATGGCTGAATTTTCCGACCTTTAGATCGATGACGATCAGGCAGGTGAGCCGGCGGTGAAAGAACAGCAAATCGATCCGGAACCAGTTATCGTCCAGGCGCAAGCGACGTTGCCTGCCAACAAAGGCGAAGTCGTCGCCCAACTCCATCAGAAAGTCGGCCAGGTGCTGCGTCAATGCGCCTTCGAGGTCCGACTCGGAATAGTCATCCTTGAGGCTCAGGAATTCCAGCACGAACGGATCCTTGAATGCCTGCTCCGGAGTAACGACGTCGTCCTGTAAAGGTTGTTCGGCCTGCTGCAGCATCGCTGTCTTGTTACGTGACAAGGCAATGCGTTCATAAAACTGGCTGTTGACCTGGCGATCGAGCTGGCGCACGGACCAGCCGCAGCGCAAGGCTTCGGTTTCGTAGAACCGGCGGGCCGCGTCACTTTTTACCGACAGGAGTCGGACGTAGGCTGACCACGGTAGCGGGAAATTGGCGGCCAGAGCGGGGAGGCTGGCAGATTCGCCAGACAGTGTCTGGCGAATTGCATCCAGTGGCCAACCGAGGTAAAAGGTCCGCATCTGCTGCAGGTTCTGCCTGCTAAAACCACGCCCGAAGCGCGCAGTAAGATCACTAGCCAGACGCACGATCAACGCTTCCCCATAAGCTGCGCGATCCTGACCACCTTGCTCGAACTCGACGAGTCGACGCCCGATTTCCCAGTACGTCGCCGTCATGATGGCGTTGACGCTGCGTGCTGCGCTGCCCCGGGCGGCGTCCAGCAGAACTACGATATCGGAATGCACCGCGCCGTAATCGGACGCTAAAAAAACAGGTTTGCTCATGGCGTTAAATAGAGGAAGGGGACGGACCGGCTGGCAGCGGGATTGCTACTTTTGGTGGCGTCCCCAGCACTTTGCCCGTGTTTGCCGGAGACAGCTGCGTCCACACTTGCCAATTTGATTCACATCA
>AEPR01000894.1 GCA_000195205.2 Oxalobacteraceae bacterium IMCC9480
CCCCGCCGGCATCCTGGCCACCCGAGCTGGCACCACTGGAAACGTTAGCCGTCAGTGCCGAGTCACCCGGCACTGCCGCGATCTGGAAAGTACGGGTATCGGTACGGAAAAACTGGATGGTGCCATTGGCGTATTTCCACGACACGCCAAAGCGCGCTGCGGCGGTATCGAGCAAACCCTTGAGGCTGCCGCCCGAAAAATCGATCCGTATCGTTGTGCTTTGCTGCATGGCCGCCATCGCCGGTGAGGCGGGTTTCTGTCCTGCCGGCGCGCTTCCGGTTTGCCCCGCGTTGCTGGCATCGGCCGCGATTTTGGTGGGGATGCCGGAGCGCAGCGTGATCCGCTCGGCGAACTCGGCCAGCGAACTCACGGAACGTTCGAAAGTGGTCGCTTGATTGAAGACCTGCGGTAACGGTACCTGGCTGGTGCGTGCCAGGCTGCGACCTATCCAGATGCCCGGATCATGCTGGATAGTCGGCGCTGCCAGGCCGGGCGAACCGTCGATCTTGCCCACTTCGCGCGTCAGCGCAGAGGCGCGCTTTTCGCTGGCATTGACCCGTTCGGTGATGCCATTTTGCAGGTTGCTGCATGCCGGTAGCAGCAGGATGCCAATGAGGATGGCGAGCGAAGCATGGTTCATTGTTGCCCCCCTTTGGCAATGACGCGCAACACCCGGTTGCCTGCAAAAAAAGTCGCGGTGATCGGTGTCTCGCTCGATTGCAGACTGTTCGCCATCGCGGTGACGGCATCTTCGAACGACCCGTTGATGCTGACGGCGGCCTCGATCGAAACATCCTGCGGTAGTTCCCAGACCAGCTGCCAGCCGGCCGTCAGGGACCAGCGTGCAAGCGCGTTTTGCAGCGTCTTGTCGGCCGGTGTCGTGGTCCATGTCGTCATCGGAACAGCGGTCTGAAGAGCTTCGCCGGGGGGGCTTTCCGAATCCATGAATTGCTGCACGTCAGCACTGCGCAAGGACAGGTTGAAGGCTGCGGGTGCTTCAATGCTGAGAAGGTCTCCGATCACGCGCCACGAAAAATGGTATTCCCTGGCTAACGCGTCCAGTACTTGCTGAGGCGGCAGACTGACATTGCCGGTCACCCGGCCATTGATCCCGGGAGCGATGCTGAGTTGCAGGTGTTGTGACTTGGCGAACTGTTGCAGCAATTTGTGCAGGTTGCGGTTCTTTGCGTGGTACTCGAATTGGGGTTTGTGCCAACGGATTTCAGCATCTGCCAGCGCCGTGCCGGACAGACCGAACCCGCTTGCTGCGATGAGCGTGGCAACGACTGCGCGTGCGGTAAATAACGATAGCCAAAATTGCATGACGGTTCCCGGGAAGGCGGTCTTGCGGCACCCCGATCGCGGGATGCGTAGTGACCAGCGTGTTAGGCGAAATGAAAAACGAAGCGACTACTAGTTTCTGCCAATCATTACTTTTAGTTTATTCCCGGGGTTTAAAAATTACAAACCTTTCCCAATTGCGTTTCAGAAATGTTGCGGGCGTTGTGCCAAACGGAAACACTGTCCTTCAAAGTGCGCCAAAAATTCCCGTGCGTTGCGGTCGTTACTGTTGGTAGATGGCATCATGATCCTTGGTGTCAACTTACTTAATACTTCAGGAAAGATTCGCCCCATGCCTGTTTGCTCCAGCCCGGAACTCGTGATTTACTTGCTTCATCCAAACGCCTTGCTGGCCAGAGATACGGCGCTGCAGATGGCGCAGATTGGTTATCCGTTGACGGTCTTTGCCACGCTGGCCGAGTTGGTCGCTGCGACCGCGCGACAGGCACCGGCAATCGTGCTGGTGGATCTGGGCAAGATGCCCGTGAGTCCCGCATTGCGACAAGAGCTATTGCACCTGCGCCAGATCGGTGACTTCGGCTTGATATTGTTGTCTTCACGCGGCAATTTCGAGGCGCGACTCAATGCCGTACAGGCAGGTGCAGACGCCTATTTCATCCGTCCGGTTGACCTGCTCGTACTGGGGAAAAAAATTAAACCCCTGATCCGGC
>AEPR01000893.1 GCA_000195205.2 Oxalobacteraceae bacterium IMCC9480
AGGCCGGTTTCTTCGGCCAGCGGGATGAAGCTGTCCGGCATCATCAGGCCCTTCCCGGGATGCGCCAGCCGCAGCAAGGCTTCGACGCCGGTCAGCTTGCCGTCACTGTCGACCTGCGGCTGGTAGTGCAGCACGAACCAGTTGTTTGCCAGACCCTCACGCAGGTCGGCTTCCAGCGTATTGCGCAACGTGATCCTGGCCTGCATCGCCGGGTCAAAAAACAGCTGGTTGTTGCGCTCTGCCGCCTTCACATTGCCCAGCGCCAGATCGGCGCGTCTGATCATTTCGTCGGGGCTGTGCTGCTGGTCAAAAAAGAAGGCGATGCCGATGCTGGCAGTTAGCTCGGGGGCCGGTTTGGATGACGTCGCCCCGGCCTCGTAAGGTTGCGCAATCGCGGCGAGGATGTCGCGCCCGATGGCATCGACGTCGACCGCCACCCCGGCTGCCTCCTTGCCCAGCCCTTCGAGAATGATGACAAACTCGTCGCCGCCAATGCGGGCTACCGTGTCCTGTTCGCGCACGCACCCGCTGATGCGCCGGCCGGCCTGCTGCAGGACCAGGTCGCCGACGGCGTGACCGTGGGCATCATTGAGCAATTTAAAATCGTCCAGATTGAGCAGCAGCAGCGCGCCGTAAATCCCGCGCCGCGCGCAACCGGCCATCGCGTGGGCCAGCCGGTCCATCATCAGGCGGCGGTTCGGCAGGCCGGTCAGCGCATCCAGATAAGCCAGCTTGCGGATGGTCTCTTCCGATTGCTTGAGCGTCGTGATGTCGGTCGACAGTTCGCCGATCAAGGGCTGGCCCGAGGCACCGATAAACGGAAAGCGGATATTTTTCCAGTAGGTCGGCGCGCCATCGGGCAGCGTGATTTCTTCGACGCTCTCGGCGGCAAATCCGCTGGCACGCACGACCTGATCGCTGGCCGTGCGCTCGGCCGGGACAACGGCCGCGTGGCCCACCGTATCGTTCCAGACGCGGTTGCCGTACACGGTGCGCCCGCTGTCATCGCGGATCGACGCGATGATCGGACTGGCATCCATGAAGGCATGGAAGCGGCGCTCGCTTTCGATCAGCTTGAGTTCGGTGTGACGCAATTCGGCGCGGGTGGCGGCGTCCTGCAATTCGCGCAACAGGGCCGGTGCCAGCCGCGCCATGTTGTCCTTCATCACGTAGTCATTGGCGCCGGCTTTCATGGCGGCGACCGCCATTTCTTCGCCGACGGTGCCCGACAACAGGATGAACGGCACCCGGGGATCGCAGGCCCGGCACATCGCCAGCGCTTTCATGCCCGAAAAACCGGGCAGCGAAAAATCCGAAATGATGACGTCCCACGGCTGCTCCAGCGCCGCCGCCAGACCGGCCGCGTCCTGAACGCGCAGCGAGTCCAGTTCCATGCCGGCACGCCGCAGCCCGCGCAGGATGAGCAGGGCATCGTCCTCGCAATCTTCGATCAACAGCACCCGCAGCGCGCTCAGCATGTCGGGTCCTGCATCGCGGCGCTCACCGGTGGTGGCCGGTTCAGCGCGAGCCAATAGGTCGCGATGACGCGCGTCATGTCGACGAATTCGCTGTAGTCGATCGGCTTGACCAGGTAGCTGTTGGCCCCCAGCGCATAGCAGGCTTCAAGGTCCTGTTCGAGCAGCGACGAGGTCAGCATGATCACCGGCAGCAGTCGCGTGCGCGCATCGGCACGCAGTTCGCGCAGTACGCCGATGCCATCGAGGCGCGGCAGTTTCAGGTCGAGCAGGATCAGCCGGGGCAACGGCTGGCCGGCCCGGTCGGCAAACGCGTCCCGCGCAAACAAAAAATCCAGCGCTTCGATGCCGTCGCGCGCCACGATGATCGGGTTGATGACGTCGTTGCGCTTGAACGCACGCTGCGTCAGCGCGGCATCGTCGGGATTGTCTTCGACCAGCAGGATGGGATCAGGCAGATAGGACATCGCGGTCTTCCTTCATGCAGAAATAAAATGTCGCGCCGTGACCGACCCGGGCTTCGGCCCAGATCTCGCCATCGTGGCGGCGGATGATGCGCTTGACCAGCGCCAGGCCGATGCCGGTACCCGTGAAGTCGCTGACGGCGTGCAGCCGTTCGAAGGTACCGAACAGTTTTTCGGCATGCAGCATGTCGAATCCGGCGCCGTTGTCGGCGACGAAAAACACCAGGTTGCCGTCGATGTTCCTGGCGCCGATGTGGATGGCCGGCTGGTCGGTGCGTCCGGTAAATTTCCAGGCATTCTCGATCAGGTTTTGCATCACGATGCCGATCAGTCCCTTGTCAGCATGCAGCTGCATGCCGGGATCGATCTGCCACTGCACGCTGCGCTGCGGATGCGCTTCGCCAAGCGTGGCGACGATGCCGTTGCACAGCGCGCTGAGGTCAATCGGCTCGGGACGGATTTCGCTGCGGGTCACCTGTGACAGCCGCAGCATGTCATCGATCAGCCGTCCCATGCGCTGGCTGGCCATGCGGATACGCTGCAGTGCATCCTGGCCGTCGGCATCAAGCTTGTCGCTGTAATCCTCCAGCAGCGCCAGCGAAAAACCATCGAGGCTGCGCAGCGGCGTGCGCAGGTCATGCGAGACCGAGTAACTGAAGGCCTTGAGTTCTTCATTGAGCGAGGCCAGCTCCAGGTTTTTCTGATTCAAGGCGGCTTCGATGCGGGTGCGGTCGGCGATTTCCTGGCGCAGCTGTTCGTTGCTGGCGGCCAGTGCGGCAGGACTGGGCAAGGCCAGCGCCAGCGGGATCAGCTTGACCAGCAGGAAGGCGGTCGGAATCGACACCAGCGCCGTGATGGCCTTGATGCCACCGGAGAGCCAGTATGCCGGGGTCCAGACGGTCCAGACTTCCATCACATGGCTCGCACCGCAGGCCAGAATGAAGATCGCAAAGCAGATGAACATCCAGTGAAACTGCAAGTCCTTGCGCTTGCGCACGAAGAACAGCAAGGTCACCGGAATCGAGAAATAAGCGATCGCGATGAGCGAGTCGGACACCACATGCAGCCAGAGCAGCGCCGGCTCCCACAAGTAGCAATGACCGTGCGGCATGAAATTATCGGTCGAAAAAAACCGGGTGATCGGGTTGTTCATGGAGTCCTGGAAAGGGGCAAGAGTCGACAGGTCGGGAGCAGTGACAATCTCCAGCGCGCAGCAGTGCCGCGGCGAACGCCATCAAGTACACAGTATCAAGTGACCGGTCGCCGGCAAAGCGCGTGTTTTGCCTAGGGACAACGAGGAAATTCCTTGTGGCGGGGGGGCTGTTGGGGGTTTGCCGGTGCTCTTGGTGCGATGTTATTGCACCAAGCGGCGGACGGTAGGGTGCAATAACCAACGGGCATTGCA
>AEPR01000892.1 GCA_000195205.2 Oxalobacteraceae bacterium IMCC9480
TTCAGGAGTGAATGGGCGCAGAAGCAGAAGAGTCGTAGGGTGCAATAACCACAGGGTATTGCACCGACCGCACGCCATCACCCGCCCAGATACGCTTCCACCACCTTCGGATCATCCAGCAATTCCCGCCCCGTACCGGTCAATACGATCTTGCCGGTCTCCAGCACGTAGCCGCGATGCGCGATGCGTAAGGCCTGGCGCACGTTCTGTTCGACCAGCAGGATGGTGAGGCCGGTCAGGTTGATCTCTTTGAGGATGCGGAAAATCTCCTGCACCATCAGCGGCGCCAGTCCCATCGACGGTTCATCGAGCAGCAGCACGCGCGGCTTGGCCATCAGCGCGCGGCCGATCGCCAGCATTTG
>AEPR01000891.1 GCA_000195205.2 Oxalobacteraceae bacterium IMCC9480
CTCAGCAAATGCGCGGCAACTGTTCGCCGGACAGCCAGTCGACCACGCGGCGGCCGCCGAAGCGGGTGCGCATCTGCACGAAACGATGCGGGTCGTCGGTGATGGTGCCGATGCGTGCCGCGTTCACGCCGAGCGGATGCGCGCGCATCGTCGCCAGCAGCAGGTCGGCATCGGCCGCCGCGCAAATCGCAACCAGCTTGCCTTCGTTGGCGACATACAGCGGATCGAGGCCGAGGAATTCGCAGGCCGCGTCGACCTGCGGCAGGACCGGGATCGCCGCTTCATCAAGCAGCATACCGACGCCGGATTGCTTCGCCAGTTCATTGAGGGTGGTGGCCAGGCCGCCGCGGGTCGGGTCGCGCATCGCCCGCACGCCCGGCACCGCCGCCAGCATGTGCGCGACCAGCCCGTGCAGCGCGGCGGTATCGGAGACGATTTCGGTCTCGAAATCCAGTGATTCGCGCTTTGACATGATCGCCACGCCGTGGTCGCCGATGGTGCCCGACAACAGGATCACATCGCCCGGTCGCGCACCCGCGCCATCGATCTCAATGCCCGGCGCAATCACGCCAACGCCGGTGGTGGTGATGAAGACGCCATCGCCCTTGCCGCGCTCGACCACCTTGGTGTCACCGGTGATGATCGGCACGCCGGCGTCGCGTGCGGCCTGCGCCATCGAGGCGACGATGCGCTTGAGGTCGGCCAGCGGATAGCCTTCCTCGATGATGAAACTGGCCGCCAGATACAGCGGCTGCGCGCCCGACATCGCGACATCGTTGATGGTGCCGTGCACCGACAGGCAACCGATATCGCCACCCGGAAAGAACAGCGGTGAGACCACATGCGCATCGGTCGCCATCACCATCCGCCCGGGCGGCGGCGCGAAGACGGCCTGGTCATTGCCTTGCCGTAGCCAGGGATTGTCGAAGGCGGCGAGGAACAGTTCTTCCATCAATTGCGCCGAGGCCTTGCCGCCGGCACCGTGGCCCATGTCGATGCAGCCGCGCTTGAAATCGAGCGGCTTCACATAGCCTTTTTTCGGGTCGGTACTCATGCAGATACCAGCGCAATATCCTTGAAGCGCCCGTATGAATAATGCGCCGCGCACGCGCCTTCGCTGGAGACCATGCACGAACCCATCGGATTTTCGGGGGTGCAGACGGTGCCGAAAATCTTGCACTGGCTCGGGGTCTTCACGCCGCGCAGGATCGCGCCGCATTCGCAGGCCTTGTTGTCGGGCACCGGCTGGTAGCGCAGGTCGTAGCGCAGTTCGGCGTCGAAGCGCGCATAGGCGGGACGGATGCTTAACGCGCTCTCGGGCACTTCGCCGAGGCCGCGCCATTCGAAGGTCGGGCGCACTTCGAACACGTCGGCGACGATGGCTTGCGCGGTCAGGTTGCCTCCGGCACTGACCACGCGGACGAATTCGTTTTCGACTTCGCAGCGGCCTTCGTTGACCTGGCGGATCAGCATCAAAATAGCCTGCATCACGTCCAGCGGTTCGAAGCCGGCGATGACGACCGGCTTGCGGTAGCCCTCGGCAAACGGCACGTACGGCGCAGTGCCGATGACGATGCTGACATGCGCCGGGCCGATGAAACCATCGATGGACACGGTGCCCAGATCGCGCACTTCGGGCGAATCCAGGATGTGGGTGATCGCCGCCGGGGTCAGCACATGGCAGCACAGCACGCTGAAGTTGGTCAGCCCGAGCGCGGCGGCTTCGCGGATTACCAGCGCAGTTGGCGGCGTGGTGGTCTCGAAACCGATCGCAAAAAAGACCACTTCGCGCTGCGGATTGTCCTGCGCGATGCGCACCGCATCGGCGGCCGAATACACCATGCGGATATCGCCGCCACGGGCCTTGGCCTTGATCAGCGACGTGCCGCCGGAAGCCGGTACGCGCATCGTGTCGCCGTAGGTGCAGACGATGACGTTGCGCTCCAGCGCCAGCTTCAGGGCCAGGTCGATGCGGCCGATCGGCAGCACGCAGACCGGGCAACCGGGGCCGTGGACCATGCGCACGTTGTCGGGCAACAGTTCGCTGACACCGTAGCGTGAAATCGCATGGGTATGACCGCCGCAAAATTCCATGAAGCTGTAGCGACGCGCCGGATCGACCTCGGCGGCGATGCGGTCGGCGATCTTGCGGGCGATGTCGCCGTCGCGGAATTCATTGATGTATTTCATGCGAGCGCCTCTTGCGAGTTTTGTTCGAAGGCGGCCAGTTCGCCGAATAGCGCCAGCGTCTGCAAGGCTTCTTCGGGATCGAGTTTGCCGAGCGCGTAACCGACATGCAGGATGACGTAATCGCCGGCCTCGACGCTATCGAGCAGCGCGACAGAAATTTCCTTGCGCACGCCGGACAGATCAATGATGGCGCGCTGGTCCGGCAGGACTTCGACAACACGCACGGGAATGGCTAGACACATACAGGGACCTCTTCGAGTTGCTGGCTGACGACCCAGGCCTGGCCGAATGCCAGTCCGGCATCGCCGCAAGATACGACGTGGGGCAACAGCGTGCGCAAACCGCGCTGGTGCAAGGCAGTGGTCAGGCGGTCGACCAGGAGTCGGTTGAAAAAGCAGCCACCGCCAAGCGCGACGGTAGACAGGTGATGCGTGCCGGCTGCGGCCGTGATCCAGTCGGTCAGGCCGTCGACCAGCGTCAGGTGGAACAGCGCCGCACCGAGGGCGATGTCGCCGCTATCGGCCAGCGCGAACAGGCGCGCCAGCACCGGGCGCAAGTCGAGCACGCCGGCGGCATCGATCAGATAGCCGCCACGGCAATCCGGTGCGGGATGACTGGCCAGATACGCAGTGGCCAGTTGTTCGAGTGCGATCGCGGCTTCGGCTTCGGCACCTTGCCGCACGCTGATGCCAAGCGCGCCGGCGGCGGCATCAAACCAGCGTCCGGTGCTGCTGGTCGGCGGGCAGCGCAGGTCGCGTGCCAGCATTGTTTGCACTGTTTGTGCGGCCGGTTTGCCGACGGCAGCGGCGAATCGTGGCGTGATGTCGGCACCGCGTCCGAGCGCCTGCAAGGCTGCTGCCGCCATGCGCCACGGCTCGCGCGCCGCGACATCGCCGCCCGGCAGCGCGAGCAGTTGCAGGTGCCCGAGGCGCTGCCACTGCGCGCCATCGACCAGCAACAGTTCGCCGCCCCAGGCCAGCCCGTCGGTGCCCAGCCCGACGCCATCGAGAGCCACGCCGATGACCGGCCCGCTTACTTGTTGAGTAGCCAGCACGACGCCGATATGCGCGACATGATGCTGGACGCCGATGGCCGGCACGCCCAGTTCGGCCGCCACGCGCACGGCCAGCTGCGTACTAAAAAAATCCGGATGCAAGTCATGCGCGACGGCAGCGATCGCGCCATCGGCTTGCGCCACCAGCTGCGCCACCGAGGCGTCCAGCGCGATGCAATTGGCCGGATCACCGAGGTCGCCATGCAGCGGCGACCACGTGACCTGGCCATCCTGCAGCAGGCATGCGGTGTTCTTGAGCCACGCGCCGCAGGCCAGTATGGTGCTCATCGTGCGGTCTCGATCCAGTCCAGCCATGCGTCCATGCCGGCGCCGCTGGTGGCCGACAACTGCAGGATCGCGATGCCCGGATTGACGCGCCGCGCATAGGCGATGCAGCGCTCCACGTCGAATTGCACGTAGGGCAGCAGGTCGATCTTGTTGAGCACCATCAGGCTGGCGGCGGCGAACATGTCGGGATATTTGAGCGGCTTGTCTTCGCCTTCGGTGACCGACAGGATCACCACCTTGGCCGCTTCGCCCAGGTCCCACATGGCCGGGCAGACCAGGTTGCCGACGTTTTCGATGAACAGCACGCCGCTCCCGCCGGACGGCAAAGCGGCCACGGCATCGCCGACCATTTGGGCGTCGAGGTGACAGCCCTTGCCGGTATTGACCTGGATCGCCGGCGCGCCGGTGGCACGGATGCGGTCGGCGTCGCAACTGGTTTGCTGGTCGCCTTCGATGACCGCCACCGGTATCGCGCCGCGCTGGCGCAAGGCCAGGATGGTGGCGCAGAGCAGCGTGGTTTTGCCGGAACCGGGGCTCGACACCAGGTTCAAGGCGAGGATGTCGTGCGCGGCAAAGTGCGTCCGGTTGTGCGCGGCATGGGAGTTGTTTTCACCGAGCACATTCTGTTCGAGCCGGATCGCGCGGGCCTGGCTCATGCCGGGTACCGAGAGCTGCGCGGCACCGGTGCCGTAGTGCAAATCGCCGGTGTTGGCATCGACGGCGACGTGCTGCTGTTGCGTCTGGCCGATCCCGTGCGCATGCACTTGCCGGTAAGCGACACCCGGCTGGATCGGTTCGTTGACTGTGCTGCATCCGCAAACTACACACATGATTCATCTCCTGTTAATTTCAGCCCGCCATCCCGCTGGCAAAGTGGGCGACGATCGCCGGGGCATTCGCGTGGGCACGATGAAACTGTG
>AEPR01000890.1 GCA_000195205.2 Oxalobacteraceae bacterium IMCC9480
CCGCCTGCCGCCATCGCGTGATTGTGATGATCCCCATCCGTATGGCGACTGAATGCAAATGCCGAAAGCGGCGGTCGTTACCAGCGCATGCTTGATGAGCGGTGTCATGTTCGTTCCGTTAAAACCAGATCCGGACGCCGCCGACCACGCGCGTTTCGCTGGCAGACTCGCCAGCGGCATTGGCATAACGCGCGGTGATACCGTCTCACGATTGTAGACCACACCCACGTAGGGTGCG
>AEPR01000889.1 GCA_000195205.2 Oxalobacteraceae bacterium IMCC9480
ATTGCGATCGAATTCCTCATGCGAAAAAGTCAACAGAGCTGCTGAGGGTTTACAAGTAATTTGTGGGTAATTGAAAGCTTGATGAGGCGCTTACGATTGATCGAAGAGTGGTCTTCCAGGGCGTTGCCTGCCGTGAATCAAGCACTGCAGAACCTTCTGCTCCAAGCTTAATCATGTCAATTTTTAACTGAACCAAAAATTGAGTCGCTGCAGAATTTTGCCTTAGTATTAGGTTTAAGCCTTATGGACCTGGTTGCGGCCCGCATTTTTGGCGCAATAAAGTGCACCATCAGCAGCTTTCACGAGTCCGCGCATGTCGCTTATGGAATCATTCATCTCTGCGACACCAACGCTGATTGTTAGCGCGATGTCCAGCTCGGCTGGCTCTACTACCAAGTTGGCAACACAGTGGCGTACCCGCTCAGCGAGATCTTCTGCATCGTCAATCCCCGTGTACGGTAGTAACACGGCAAATTCCTCTCCGCCGATTCTAGAAACGATATCAAGCTGGCGGACGCAGTGTTTAATGGCCACAGCAAGGGCTTTAAGCACCGAGTCACCGACGTCATGACCGAACCGATCATTAATCGATTTGAAATGGTCCGCGTCGATTACGAGTACACACAGCGGCCTTTTGCTACGCCGCCAGCGATTAAGCTCGGTCTCTGCTTTGTCAAAAAAAACACGGCGATTCAAAAGACCGGTGAGATCGTCACAACTCGTGGCGTGCATCATCTTTTCAGATGCATTGGCATGCTGATTGATGTCCCGTATCAAAAGAACAAACGCTGATTTTTTAGGATCCGGTAAAACTACATCGTGCACATGCAGCACGTCGTTCATCTCAGGAACTGAAATGATGTAGCTTGCCCAAAACCTTGCGCCGTCTGCTCTTACGCACCAGTCATTTTGCAAGGTCCAGCCGCTTGCAATAACGTCGTACAAGAGGTCCTGTAGACGATTCGAAAAGCTCAGAGAGTCTTCAAATAAGGTACTGCAAGGCTGTCCGATGGCTATAGCTGCGGATAAGCCGGTTAGCTTTTCCATGGCCTCGTTCCAGTTCAAGATCAGACCATGGTCGTCGAGACCCAGCACGCCATATTTAAATTGATCGTTAAGTAGCGCGTTGTACCAAGCTGAGCCAAGGCGAATCTGTTCTTCACGCATGACGACCTCAGTCACATCGGTTACCATCCCCATTAACGTATCGGGAGCAACTTTTAGTAGCGTCAGTTCATACGTCTTGTTCTCGGCATACCGACGCGCTCGAAAAAATGGGGCAAACCGTAGTGACTTGCAAATCGTCCCATTCGGTTTATCATACTCTACCACTAGTTTTCTGACTTCCGGCAATGAATGATCGATTGCATCGAATAGGTTGGTGAGCGTACCGTCTGCCTGGAGCGGCATTAGCAAATTTGCCGCCATGGGATTAATCAACGAAATCTGCCCCTCGGCCGACATTTGGACTACACCAACTGGTGCCATATACAAAAATGTCAGAAGTGCCTGAAATTCTTTTTCTGAACCCGGTTCATTTGCCATAACAATTACTTCCGCTTGATCAGTATGAATCGGATCCGGCTGGCTTCGTCTGTCAACAGACGCAAGGTACATGGGG
>AEPR01000888.1 GCA_000195205.2 Oxalobacteraceae bacterium IMCC9480
TGGGCACGATGAAGCTGTGCCCACCCTACGGCTGCACCACCACGCGCAAAGTGGGCACGGAATTTGTGCCCGCGCCGCCAGCCGTTGCATCCTGCGCCCCGGAAACATGCCTGTAAAATACCGCGAAAGATCAAACAGTACCGCCGGGTAGCTCATCCGCCGGTACGCGTTGCCCCATTCATTTGAAACGGAATCCCATGTCACTCCAAAAACAACTGCGGCTAGATTGGCTATCGAATATGCGCGGCGATGTCCTCGCCGGCGTGGTCGTCGCGCTGGCGCTCATTCCGGAAGCGATTGCCTTTTCCATCATCGCCGGCGTCGATCCGAAAGTTGGCCTGTACGCATCCTTCTGCATTGCCGTGGTGATTGCCTTTGTCGGCGGACGCCCTGGCATGATCTCGGCGGCCACCGGCGCGATGGCGCTGGTGATGGTGACGCTGGTCAAGGATCACGGCTTGCAGTATCTGCTGGCGGCGACCTTGCTAACCGGCGTGTTCCAGATCATTGCCGGCGCGCTGCGGCTCGGCACGCTGATGCGATTCGTGTCGCGCTCGGTGGTGACCGGATTTGTCAATGCGCTGGCGATCCTGATTTTCATGGCGCAATTGCCGGAACTGATCAACGTCACCTGGGTGGTCTACGCGATGGTCGCCGGCGGACTGGCCATCATTTACCTGTTTCCCTACCTCACCCGCGCAGTGCCGTCGCCGCTGGTCTGCATCGTCGTGCTGACCGCACTGTCGCTATGGCTGGGGCTGGAAGTGCGTACCGTCAAGGACATGGGACAGCTTCCCGACAGCCTGCCGGTCTTCCTGTTTCCCGATGTGCCGCTGACCCTCCAGACACTGCAAATCATCTTTCCGTATGCGCTGACACTGGCCATTGTCGGCCTGCTCGAATCGATGATGACCGCCACCATCATCGATGACCTGACCGATACGCCTAGCAACAAGAGCCGCGAATGCGCCGGCCAGGGCGTGGCCAATATTGCCTCCGGCCTGCTCGGCGGCATGGCCGGTTGCGCGATGATCGGGCAGTCGGTCATCAACATCAAATCCGGCGGACGCGGACGCTTGTCGACGCT
>AEPR01000887.1 GCA_000195205.2 Oxalobacteraceae bacterium IMCC9480
CCCTACGGTACGGCGGTTTGCGGCGGTCGGCAAAAGCGAACCGGCTTGGCAATCGACTCTCAGCGCCCCAACGCCAGCATCCCAACCGGCACCGGTCGCCCGAACAGATAGCCCTGAAACCGTCCGCAACCGGAGTCGATCAAAAAATCCCGCTGCGCAGCCGTCTCGACTCCCTCGGCAATGACCGACAAGCCAAAGCTGCTTCCCATCGCCAGAATCGCGCGCACGATGACAGCATCGTTGACGTCGCCCAGCAGGTCGCGCACGAACGAGCGGTCGATCTTGACCTCGTGCAGCGGCAGCCGCTTGAGGTAGGCCAGCGACGAATAGCCGGTGCCGAAATCGTCCAGTGAAAAACGCAAGCCGGCCTGCCGCAGGGTGGTCATTTTTTCGATCGTCAGTTCGAGCTCATCAAGCAGCAGGCTTTCGGTCAGCTCCAGAAGTAAGCGCGATGGATCGATCCCGTGCGATGCCACCATCGCCAGCAGGCGCGGCACGAAAGTCGCATCGCCGAACTGACGTGCGCTCAGGTTGACCGAGAGCGTCAGGTGCATGGTGGCAGGATCAGCGGCCCAGAGCTGCAATTGCAGGCATGCCGTCTCCAGCGCCCAGTAACCCAGATCGATGATCAGGCCGGTTTCTTCGGCCAGC
>AEPR01000886.1 GCA_000195205.2 Oxalobacteraceae bacterium IMCC9480
ATTCTCATGCATTCGAGCCTGGCCATCACTACGGAGGGCGTGCCTCTTGGCCTTGCAGCGATCAAGTTCTGGACCCGCAGAAAATTCAAAGGCTGTAACGCACTCAAGAAAAAAATCAATCCGACGCGGGTACCGATAGAGGAGAAGGAAAGCTATCGCTGGTTAGAAAACTTGAAGCAATCGACGGCGCTTTTCAGTGATCCGCAGCGTTGCGTTCACATCGGCGACCGTGAGAGCGACATCTATGAACTGTTCTGTACTGCGCAAGATGTCGGTACGCATTTCCTTGTCCGCACATGCGTCGATCGTTTGGCCGGCGATGGCGCTCACACGGTCGCCGACGAAATGGAGGAGGTGCGGTTGAAAGGACTGCACCGTGTTCAGACTTCAGATCAAAAAGGAAACGTCGTCGATGTCGTTCTGGAGATTCGCTATCGCCGTGTCAAAGTCCGGCCCCCCATTGGCAAGCAGAGCCGGTATCCCGCTCTTTCCTTGACGGTCAT
>AEPR01000885.1 GCA_000195205.2 Oxalobacteraceae bacterium IMCC9480
GCGGGAGTAAGAGCTTTATAAAACGGCTCATTGGTATCCGGATTAATGTCAATATATTTTTGAAGAACATCTTTTGCCGGCACACCCTCCCGAACCCTATCAGTGACAAACCCTTTGAACTGTGCGAGGTCACTGTTTGGGTCAGCCATCTTGCTCTTGATGTCGGTAGCGTCCCCTGTATTCGAACTGCCCCCTGCTGGCGGAGTACCAAAGTTAGTATCTAATTCATCCTGAGGAGCCTTAAGATA
>AEPR01000884.1 GCA_000195205.2 Oxalobacteraceae bacterium IMCC9480
GGGCACAGCTTCATCGTGCCCACGCGTGCGCATTGAATAGGCCGGAATTGACGGGCATCGTTGATGCGCGCGCGTGGGCACAAAGATCCGTGCCCACCCTACTCGTGATGGAGCATGCAGCCGTAGGTTGGGCACAGGTTCAGCGTGCTCACCCGCGCGTGGTAGCGCACACGGCCGGCACGGCGTATGCGACACTGCGCTCCCTTTTGAACTGGAAACTAAGCATGCGCAATGGCGTGTTGTGCGGTCTGCTGGCCGGAGCGTTGTGGGGCATGGTGTTCATCGTGCCGGAAATCCTGTCGGCATTTTCGCCGCTGGAACTGGCGGTCGGCCGCTACATTGCCTATGGCGTCATCGCCGTCGCACTGATGCTGCCGCGTCTGCGCGGTCTGCTGCAGCGCCTTGAACGCGACGACGTTGCCGCGCTGCTGCGCCAGGCGCTGACCGGCAATATCCTCTATTACATGCTGCTGGCACTGGGCGTAAAGCTGGCCGGCGTGGCCCCCACGTCGCTGATCATCGGCTTGCTGCCGATCTCGGTCACGCTGATCGGGCATAAGGATCACGGCGCCGTCCCGTTGCGCCGGCTTGCCTTGCCATTGCTGGTGGTAGCCGCCGGCATCGCCTGCATTAACATCGACCTGTTCAGCCACGCCAGCGCCTCCGGCGTGGATGTCGCGCGCACATTGCTCGGGGTGCTGTCGGCCACCGGCGCGCTGATGTGCTGGACCTGGTACGCCATCGACAACGCGCGCTACCTGCGGCGTAATCCGCATTTCAGCAGCACCGAATGGTCGGCCCTGTACGGTATCTCCAGCGGGTTGATGGCGCTGCTGATCGGCCTTGCTGCGTTTGCGATCTGGCATGAGCAGGTGACCGGTGTTGCCGGCATCGCCAGCGGGCGCGACTGGACGCTGTTCTGGATCGCCAACAGCTTGCTCGCGCTAGGTGCTTCCGTGATCGGCAACCAGTTGTGGAACATCGCCAGTCGCAGCGTGCCGATGACGCTGACCGGGCAGCTGATCCTGTTCGAGACATTGTTCGCCTTGCTGTACGGCTTCATCTACCAGCAGCGCTTGCCACGTACGCTGGAGATTGCCGCGATGGTGCTGCTGATTGCCGGGGTGCTGTGGTCGGTGCGGGTTCACGCGCTGCAAAAGGAAGTTGCGCCGGCTTGACCGGAGGGTGTATCGAACGCCGGTTCCGATTCAATGGAATAATCCGGTCCTCTTTTCATGCTCTTCATAAAGGCTGTCCCCATTGGCAATGCGACCATCCACCGTCCTCGAAATGAACCGGCCACTGATCCGCGCCACCGCAACCCGCTTCCGTGCGGCCAATCCGCGCATCTTCTGGGCGACGCAGGACGGCTCGACGCTCAATGGTGCCGGACTCGATCTTGTGGTTGATGCGCTGCCCGGTGCCACCGCCGTCGACCTGGGCGGGCTGCAGGAAGAACTGGAAGCGCGGCTGCGTGTTCCTGTTACGGTATGGACCCCGGCCGATCTGCCGGGCGGGCTTCGGGATGCGTTGCTGGCTGACGCCCGACCGGTTTAAGTCGTAGGGTCTCCATATCGTAGGGTGGGCACAGCCGTTGGTGCCCACGCGAATGCACTACAAGCGGTCGGTCTTGGCAGAGGCAATCGGTGCGCTCGCGTGGGCACGATGAAGCTGTACCCACCCTACGATATTGCGAGCGCAAGCTTCCGTCGGTGTCGTAACGTGGCACGTTGGCGCTGACATCCCAGCGTTCGCCCGCGCACAGACAATGCGTCTTCATCGGCCCATCCTGAATCTCCATTCCCGGACTGCGCATGCCATGCGCCAGTCCATTTTCAGAGGTGAATCGATGAGCACTACAAAGATGAACGCAGGCGCAGCATTTCCTGACATGGCGTGGGATGCGGTAGGTGGCGGGCGCATCGCCCCGAAGACGGATTCCGGCTGGCGCATGCTGGTGGTCTATCGCGGCAAGCACTGCCCGCTGTGTAAAAAATACCTCGATCAGCTTGAGCAATTACAGGGCGCATTCAAGGCCGCCAACATACAGATCGCGGCAGTGTCCGCCGATCCGCAGGCAAAAGCCGAGGCAGAGGTGGCCGAATGCAAGTGGACTTTTCCGCTGGGCTACGGCCTGTCGGTTCCGCAAATGCGTGAACTCGGGCTGTACATCTCGGACCCGCGTTCGCCGGAAGAAACCGACAGGCCCTTTTCCGAACCTGCGATCTTCGTGATCAATCCGCAAGGCCAGATCCAGATCGTCGATATCTCCAATGCGCCGTTTGCCCGGCCGGATCTGGCGTCATTGCTGCAGGGCCTGAAGTTCATTCTCGACAAAGGCTATCCGATTCGCGGGCAGGCTTGATCGTCGGTGGCGATTCGCCTGAGGGTCAATTGGCCTTCGTCTAGTCAGCCAGCATCTGCGCAGCCGACACGACTTTTCCGAAAGCCCCATCGAGCCCAGCCATGAATGCCGTCTGCACGGCGGCGGCTGGTACGGTCGTGCCGCCCGAAGCGAGATCCCGGGTCGCGCAGGCATCCTGCACCACCTGGCAATCGAAGCCCAGGTCAGCCGCTGCCCGCACGGTCGAGTCTATGCACATGTGCGTCATCATGCCGACCACCACGAGATGGGTGATGTTGGCCGCGCGCAGCGTGTCGAGCAGGGCGGTCTCGCGGAACGCGTTCGGGTAATGCTTGGTAATGAGGGTTTCAGCGGTTAGCGGCACCATGCTGGAATGGATTTGCGCGCCGGTGGTGTCCGGCCGGAAGAAGGTCGCTTCCGGTTGGGGCGCAATGTGCTGGACGTGAATGACCGGCATGCCTTTGGTGCGGCAGGCGGCCAGCAACAGGGCCGCCTGACGGGCGGCGGCGTCGGCGCCGACCAGCTCCATGGTGCCGCCGGGGAAGTAGTCGTTCTGGATGTCGATGATGAGCAAGGCTGTTTGCATTTTTTCCTCGATGTGGTGTTGAGATTGTCAGCAGGGCGCGGCTTGCTGCACCCTACGTGTGAGTAGGTTTTCTATACTACAGGCTTTTTGTCATCCCGATTCGAGGGGCTGGCGGGTCTGTCCTGGCTCCGGCCCACGATCGCATTCCGGCCTGTGATTAAGTGCTTTGAGAGGATATTTCCGTAAGCGCTCAGGTTACCGGGTAGGGTGGGCACGGTCTCATCGTGCCCGCACGGTGCAGTTGCCTGATCGGTTATCACTCCCCAGCGCCAAGCCGGTGTGCTTTTTCCGACCCGTCTGCATGATGCCCCCACACACCGTTCGTCCTGAGCTTGTC
>AEPR01000883.1 GCA_000195205.2 Oxalobacteraceae bacterium IMCC9480
GGCACGATAGCCCCGTGCCCACCCTACGGAAGGAATGAAATTTTTCCGTCACTCGTATCGCCGCGCATCCTCAATCACCTTGCCATCATTGGCCAGCGTCCCCGGTGCTACCAGCAATACCTCCCCACGTAACTTCGTCACCTCCCGGATCGCCTCGACGATCGCCGCCGACATGGCCGCATCCTGCGTCGCCACCTCGCAATGCAAGGTCATCAAATCATTCGCCATCTCGCCCGAAACCACCAACCGCGCTTTCCCCACCGCCGGAAAACGCCGCACGATCTCGGCGACTTGCGACGGGTGGACGAACATCGCGCGGACCTTGGTGGTCTGGTCGGCGCGGCCCATCCAGCCCTTGATGCGCAGGTTGGTGCGACCGCACGGCGAGGTGCCTTCGAGTACCGCCGACAGGTCGCCGGTGGCGAAACGGATCAGCGGGTAATCGGGGTTGAACGACGTGACGACGACTTCGCCGACTTCACCGGGCGCAACCGGGTCGCCGGTGCCGGGACGGACGATTTCGAGCAGGATGTCTTCGTCGACGATCATGCCGGGGTTGACGCGGCCGGCGGTTTCGGTTTCATAGGCGATGTTGCCGATGTCGGCCGAAGCGTACATCTGCAGCACGTGCGGCACGCCGTTGTCCTGCAGCCAGCTGCGCAGCGATGGCGGCAAGGCTTCGGCGCTGACCAGCGCGCGTTGCGTGGCGCTGATGTCGGCCCCCATGTCGCGGGCTTTTTCGATGATGAGCTTGAGGAACGAGGGCGTGCCGACATACGCTGCCGGTTTCAGTTCGGCCATCGCCTGGACCTGCATTTCGGTCTGGCCGCTGCCGGCCGGGATGACGACGCAGCCGAGCTTGGCGGCGGCACCTTCGACCATGAACGCGGCCGGCGTGAAGTGGTACGAGAAGCAGTTTTGCAGCAAGTCGCCACTGCGCAAGCCCAGCGCATGCAGCCCGCGCGCAAAGCGCCACCAGTCATCGCTGCGTCCTTCCGGATCAAAGATCGGCCCGGGCGACATGAAGATGCGGCGCAAGCCATCCGGTGCGGTAGAGGTCAGTCCGCCGAATGGCGGCGTGCCCGATTGCAGGCTGGGCAGATCGGATTTGCGGGTCACCGGAAGCTGTGCGAGTGCTGCGCGCGACGTGATGCCGGACGCCTCGACATCACCAAGAATGCGCGCCCAGCCGCTGGCGGTTTGCGCGCGGGCGATCAGGTGCGGCAGGCGCGTCATCAGGTCCGCTTCGCGTTGGGCCGGGGAGCGGGTTTCGAGGTGGTCGAGGGCGTCGGACATGGGAAAGTTTCCGGTGGTGTTCAGTAAAAAAATCAATTAGGGTCAGAGTCGAATATTGCTTTTGGGCGACAATTAAATTGACTCTGACCCTATTTATGTTCTGTATTGGCGGGCAACGCCGCTTCTACATCGATTACGCCAGCCACCGCTTGCGCCGCCGGTAAAACTTCATGTCCTTGAAGCTCTTGCGCCCCGCGCCCGAGACGCCCAGATAGAACTCCTTGACGTCTTCGTTGCTGGCCAGGTCTGATGCCGCACCTTCCATGACGACCCGCCCGCTTTCGAGGATGTAGCCGAAATCCGCATAGCGCAGCGCCACCGAGGTGTTCTGCTCAGCCAGTAGGAACGAGACGTTCTCGCGGCTGTTCAGGCCTTTGACGATTTCGAAGATTTCTTCGACGATCTGCGGTGCGAGGCCCATCGATGGTTCGTCGAGCAGGATCATCGACGGCTTGGCCATCATCGCGCGGCCGATCGCGGTCATTTGCTGTTCGCCGCCGGAGGTGTAGCCGGCCTGTGACTTGCGGCGGATCTTCAGGCGCGGGAAATAGGTGTAGATCTTTTCGAGTTCATGGCGCGTTTCGGCACCGCTGATGTTGCGCGTGTAGGCACCGGTCAGCAGGTTGTCTTCGATCGACAGGTGGGCGAAACAGTGGCGCCCTTCCATGACCTGGATCACGCCGCGCTTGACCAGTTCGTTCGGGGTCAGTTTGTCGACGCGTTCGTCCTTGTATTCGATGCTGCCTTTGGTGACATCGCCGCGTTCGGCGGCGAGCAGGTTCGAGATGGCTTTCAGGGTGGTACTTTTGCCGGCGCCATTGGCACCGAGCAGGGCGACGATCTTGCCCTGCGGGACTTCCAGCGAGACGCCTTTCAGGACCAGGATCACGTGGTCGTAAATGACTTCGATATTGTTGATGCGCAGTCCTGCGGACATGATTTTTCCTTTGGTAACCACGTGGTGCGTTTCCTGTAGGGTGGGCACGGTTTGATCGTGCCCACGCGAATGTGCCGATGACGGTTCAGGATTGCCATCGGTAGGTGGCATGCGCGCGTGGGCACGATGGTGCCGTGCCCACC
>AEPR01000882.1 GCA_000195205.2 Oxalobacteraceae bacterium IMCC9480
CTGCCGCGAGTCTGGCCGATGCCTTGCCGCCCATTGCGGGCAGCCTGTTCGGTGCACACACCCTGGCCTACGACATGATGTATGGCACGCAACCGACGATCTTTTTGCGCTTTGCCGCGCAGCACGGCGCGAAGGTGCGCGATGGTCTTGGCATGCTGGTCGAACAGGCTGCCGAATCGTTTCTGCTGTGGCGTGGCGTGCGTCCCGAGACGGCGGCCGTGCTGGCTGGCCTGCGTGCGGCGCTGGTGTCATGAAATCCCTGCGCAAGTTTCTGCTGTTGCTGGTGGTCGTGCCACTGGTCATCGTGCTGGCGGTCCAGGCGTATTTTTTCCTGCAGATCTGGTGGTGGGTCGACCACAATCCGGGCTCGACCAGCTTCATGCGCGAGCAGGAATCGGTGCTGCGTGACAAAAATCCCGACTTCCGGATCAAGTACACCTGGGTGCCCTACAACCGCATCTCGAACAACCTCAAGCGCGCCATCATCGCTTCGGAAGACGCGCATTTTTCCGAGCATGAAGGGGTCGATTGGGATGCCTTGCAAAAGGCCTACGAGAAAAATAACCGCAGAGGCAAGGTCGTCTCCGGTGGATCGACCATCACCCAGCAGCTGGCCAAGAATTTGTTCCTGTCGGGCGAGCGCAGCTACGTGCGCAAGGGGCAGGAGCTGGTGATTACCTACATGCTCGAATTCCTGATGGACAAGGAACGCATCTTTGAAATTTATCTGAACGTGGTCGAGCTGGGCGTCGGCGTGTTCGGTGCCGAAGCGGCGTCGCAGCATTATTTCCGGGTGTCAGCCGCCGGCCTCGGCGCCAGCCAGGCCGCGCGACTGGCCGGCATGCTGCCGCGACCACGGTTCTACGACAAGAACCGCGGCTCGGGTTATCTGGCCGGGCGTACCGGGTTGATCTTGCGGCGGATGGGGTCGGCGGAGCTGCCTTGAGGTGCATCCAGGCGCTTTTATAATCGCTCTATAGTCACTTTATAATCACCTATAGTTTTTACTATTCGGAGTGATGCCCAGTAAGTTTTGCCCGGGCTGCAGGAAAAAAAGCTGGTGTGGCGTGTATGCCGTGCAGGAGCAAAGTGTTATCGATCTGATTGCCACGCGTCCGCGTTTCCGCTCCTGAACATCGTCTTTGACAAAAAAGTTGTAGGGCGGGCACGGCCGTTCGTGCCCACGTGCGTGCACCACAAACGCCGGTCAATTCAGCCAATTCGGTGGTGCATTCGCGTGGGCACATACCCCCTTGCCCCATATGCATCAACTTAAGCCCATCC
>AEPR01000881.1 GCA_000195205.2 Oxalobacteraceae bacterium IMCC9480
TTTTTCCGTCACTGCCAGCGCCGGTGAGGATGCGGTCGGGATGCTGGGCAAGGCGCTCAATGAGGTCGGCCAGTCGCTCAAGCGCTTGCAGTCGGGCCAGCAAGTCATGGCCAACAAGCATGCCGAAGGATGGATCGATGAACAGATCGACAGCAGCACATTGCCCGGCAATTTCAAAGCCATCGCCGACCTGATCAACCAGCTGGTGCGCTCGCATATCGACGTCAAAATGCAGATCGTCGCCATCATCACGGCCTATGCGAAGGGCGATTTTTCGCGCGACATGGACCGGCTGCCCGGCAAGAAAGCGGCCATCACTGCTGCCATCGATCTGGCGCGTGACCAGATGCGCCAGAGCGCCCGTGACTCGGTGATCAATTCGCGTATCCGGATGGCGCTCGATGCGACGTCGACCTCGACGATGATCGCCGATGCGGACGGCGATATTGTCTACATGAACGGTTCGGTGACGGCGCTGCTGAGCGAAGCCGAAACCGAAATCCGCAAGGACTTGCCGCAGTTCCGCGCCAGCGACATCATCGGCGGCAGCTTCGATCGCTTCCACAAGAACGTCTCGCACCAGCGCAATCTGCTGGCCAACTTGCGCGGCACGCACCGGGTCGATATCAACGTCGGCGGCCGGGTCTTCGGGCTGACCGCCACGCCGATCATCGGGACGAAAAACGAGCGTCTGGGTACCGTCGTCGAATGGAAAGACCGGGCCGCAGAAATCGCGGCATCAGCAGAATCGATGGGCAACGCCCGCATCCGGCAGGCACTCGACAAATGCACGACCTCGGTGATGATCGCCAATAACGAGGGCAATATCATCTATATGAATGAATCGGTGACCAGCATGATGAACAGCGCCGAAAACGATATCCGCAAGGACTTGCCGCAGTTCCGTGTGCGCGAAATCGTCGGCGGCAGTTTCGACCGTTTCCACAAGAATCCTTCGTATCAGCGCAACATGCTCGGCGCCTTGCGCAACACCTACCATACCGAGATCAAGATCGGCGGG
>AEPR01000880.1 GCA_000195205.2 Oxalobacteraceae bacterium IMCC9480
CCAAACTCCGTTCGCAGTCAAAAAATGGCCGCATAATCGGGCAGGGGTTGGGGGACTGTCGCCGTCGACTTTGAAGTGCACCAACCGCCAATAGACGTCGGTATGATGCGGATGCCAGCTTTTCAAGCTACTCAATTCAGGAACCGTCATGTCGTTGTATCGCAATCCTGTTGCGCGCCAGATTCGGGCACGCCCACGTATCTTTATTGCAGCCATGATTGCGCTGATCGTTGGGGCTGCATTGCCCGTGTCGGTTGCTTCCCACCTTGCTACGCGGGTGTTGATCACTTGGAATACAGGAACTTGTCTGTACGTCGTCCTAGCCGCAGTAATGATGGTCCGATCTTCGCAACGAACCATGTACCGCCGCGCCCTGTTGCAGGATGACGGCCAGCGCATATTGCTTTTTCTGGTGGTCGTCACGAGCGTGGCCAGTTTGGTGGCCATTGCAATGGAGCTGGCAGTGGTCAAGGACATGCATGGGCTCATCAAGAGTGCGCACATTGCGCTCGCCGGCATGACGGTACTGTCGTCGTGGGCGTTCATCCAAGTGATGTTTTCGTTGCATTACGCGCACGATTACTATTTAGCACGTCATCGTAATGAGCCGTGTGGTCTGCAGTTTCCGGAAGAAGAGCAACCAGGGTATGGCGACTTCTTTTATTTCGCGGCAGTCATCGGGACCTCCGGTCAAACTGCTGATGTCTCATTTACATCCAAATCGATGCGCCGTATTGGCGCAGTGCACTGCATTCTGGCTTATCTCTTTAACACGGTGGTGCTGGCGCTATTAATCAATATCGGGGCAAGTCTGTTTTGAACGATCTCGAACGTCTCCAATGCTGCTCAACCTCGACAGAACGTTGACCGATTTGATCAGGGCCTGACGCGGAAGTTTGTTGTACAGTGATTCGGCACCGATGCTTCTCTGCTGACCTCTTCTAACGAAGGAATACCCATGCGACTTCCCCTGATTGCACCCGCCGATCTCACGCCCGAACAGTCAACCCTGCACCAGGACATGCACAAAGGAATTGCCGGCAACTTCAACACCTTCAAAGTCGAGCGCGGAGATGGCGCATTGATGGGGCCGTGGAATCCGTGGCTGCATGAGCCGGCAATCGGCAAAGCGATCTGGGATCTGACGCTCGCCATGACTGCTAACGCAAGCTTGCCTGACAATGTGCGTCAGATTGCGATCCTCGTGGTCGGGGCGCGGTACGACGCGGCTTACGAAATCTATGCTCACATTGGGCGTTGGTGCACTTCAAAGTTGAAGGCGACAGT
>AEPR01000879.1 GCA_000195205.2 Oxalobacteraceae bacterium IMCC9480
GTTGGTGTTGGTGTTGGTGTTGGTGTTGGCTTTGGCGCTGGCTTTGGCGTTGGCGTTGGTGCTGGCGTTGGTGCTGGTGCTGGTGTTGATGTTGATGTTGGAGCGTCTGTGATCGTTAGTGTCAGTGTGGCCATCGTCCCTGCCGTGCCGGTACCTCCGGAACCAGAAAACGGCTTGGCATGAATGACATACGTGCCCACCGTGGGGGTCCATTTGTTATATACACCCGACAAATCACCCTTGTACGAGTACGGCGCGCCATTTTCTGTTCGGGTGATGTTGTTCGCGTCGGTAAAAACGATGCTGCTGACGTTGCTCGCATTTGCACGCACGCCGATGTTGCGGGCGCTGCCAAGCGATATTGCACCTTTTGATTTGAATGTGGCAATGTCTGCGCCGGTGTTCGCATCGACAACCGTGAAGCTGGTCACCGCCTGTGCTGCAACCCACATCGGCACGCACAGCAAGGAGCCCAAAGAAATCACTCTGCACGTAGTTGAAATGTTCATTTTGTTTCTCCTGGTTTCAGGATTGAAGGAAAAAAACGACGGGATGTTGTCGATGCATGGGACCGGGGCGGCAAATTTATCTGAACGTCCATGCCAGGAGTTTTTGTAAAAACGAACAGTTGCTATCTCTGAGATGGGGTGCGACGAGTCGGGGAACGAGGGCATACGCACATCAACAAACTAAGAGTCAATATACAGATACTTTCGGTATGGAAACATTTAAGTTTCCTCTGCGCAACTTAATTGCAACGCTTTTTTAGGTCATTGCGCTCCGGATTGCGCCAGGTTGCAGCGATACTGTGCGTCGTTAATAGTCAATCCCAGGAGCCCCACCATGGCGACCCATCTCTCCCGCATGCCGTCCATCTTCATCCCCCACGGCGCGGGTCCGTGCTTCTTCATGGACTGGAATCCGGCCGATGCCTGGACCCGCATGGCGGATTTCCTGAAGGACCTGTCGAGCTCGCTGCCGCAGCGACCGAGCGCCATCGTGCTGGTCTCGGCGCACTGGCTGGTGCCGGCGTTCAGCGTTACCGGTGCGGCGCAACCGGCGCTGATTTACGACTATTCCGGCTTTCCGCCGGACACCTACACGCTGACCTATCCGGCACCGGGCCAGCCGGCACTGGCGCAGCGCATCGCTGATCTGCTGGCGCAGGCGCAGCTGCCGGCACAGGTCGATCCGGCGCGCGGCTTCGATCATGGCGTGTTTATTCCGCTCAAGCTGGTGTTTCCCGACGCCGACATCCCGGTCGTGCAACTGTCACTGCGCAGCGATCTCGATCCGCTCGCCCATCTGCAGGCCGGACAGGCACTGGCGGCGTTGCGTGACGAAGGCGTGCTCATCGTCGGCAGCGGCATGAGTTTCCATAACATGCGTGGCTACGGCGATCCGCGCTTCGGACCGGTCTCGGACGAGTTCGATCACTGGCTGACAGCGGCAGTCGAAGCCGCACCCGACACGCGCTGGCAAGCGCTGACCGGTTGGGCCCACGCCCCATCGGCGCGCCAGTCCCATCCGCCGCGAGCCGAAGAACACCTGCTACCGCTGATGGTCGTGGCCGGTGCTGCGCAAGGCGATGCGGGCCGGAAGGTGTTTTCGGATCGGGTGCTTGAGACTACGCTGTCGGCTTTTCGCTTTGGTTGACGCGGACTCTGCTGAGTGTCAGTGCTGACGGAGCGGTATGCGGTGTGGAAGGGTCAGTTGCTGGTGCTGCCTTAGAAGATCACTCGCCTAGCGGCCGGAGTTGGTGATGTACGCCGAACGAAGTGCCGCGACGAATGACTCGGCTTGAATGACAATATCGCGTGCATCGTCCAGGTCGACGGAGTCGCCTTTGTAGTCGGCAACCATCCTGATTTCTTCAGCGCGTTTCAGAAGCTTGCCCAGCGCCGGAGATACTGGTCCGTTCTTGATCAGATACAGACTGAACGCAGCTATCAAGCCGGAATGGGTTTTGGCGACATCGCGTTTCACCGGTGCTCCCGAAGCGATCAAAGCGGCGCGAGCAGCGTCGAACATGGCGTAGTACGCACGATTGCAGGCACCATTCACATCACCCAAATCCAGTAGTGCATGCGCAGAGGCACTTGCTTGTGCAGCCTTTGCCATCAATGTGTCAGCGGTCAGCATAGCCAGATTCCTTCGCGGGCAATGTTGAGCAGCAGGTCAGGGTTGGAATAGGTTTCGGGATGCTCCCACTCGTCGATCCAGACCGGCAACGGCGAAATGTTGATTCCCGTCTCCAGCAACACGTCAAAAGCCAGGTCGGACATGGCGAGTTTGACTGGCAAAAAACGTTGGCGCTCACCACGCAACAGGATGGCCACGTCGGCATCACTATCGTCGCGATGGGTCTGCCTGGCACGGCTGCCGAACAGGATGGCACCGGCACTGTCATAGCTGCCGGACAGGCGATCGATAAACAGCCGTATGGCGAAGTCGGTCTTTGCATCCATGCGTTTTGATGTGGTCTTCACGTCGTCCTCCGGTTTTTTCGATGATAGCCCGATACGGGGAGTGGAATCCACTCGTCCGGTAACCGGGCAGGTGTCATCTGTGTGAGTGCGAGAGCGCGTTATGTCCGGATCGGCTGCGGTATATTTGAGTCACCCACAGGAGCGATAGGAAAGATGCCATGTTGTCAGCCGCTTCAAAAAGAGTGAATCGATGCATGAATTGAGCGACATCCGATGCCCCTCTCCCACCTAGCCCTGCAGTCACCACTACGCATCCAGCTGATCACCATCGGCGACCCGCACAGCATCACGCTGGCCGGGCTGGTGCAGCCATTGCGTCTGGCCGGACAGCTGCTCGGTGCCGCTCGCTTGCAACTCACCATCACCGGTCCCGACAGCATCAGTGCGGCAGCCGACCTGAGCTTGCTGGTGGCCGATGACGTGCCGGTGGCGCCGGCCAACCTGCGCGAACTGATCGCGACGTGTCGCCAGTCGGCTTGCTGGGGTGCGGTCGGCACGGCCGTGCTGTGGCTGGTGCGTGCCGGTGCGCTCGATGGCGTGCGTGCCGCGCTGCCCTGGGCGCTGTATCCGGCGCTGCTCGGAGATGACGACGATGCCGAACGCGCGATCCTGACACCCCACTTGTACGAATGCGATGGCCCGGTGCTGACTTGCTGCGGTGGCGCGGCCAGCATTGATTTTGCGCTGACGCTGATCGAGCAAATCTGGGGTGCGGCACTGGCCGCGCAGTTGCGCGAAGCGCTCTGCATCGAGCGCGTGCGCGCGCCGGCCGAGCGCCAGCGGCAGGCGCTGCAGGCACGCTTCGGCATGCTGCAACCCAAACTGTCCGAAGCCGTCGCGCTGATGGAAGCCAACCTCGAAGAGCCGCTCGGTGCCGACGACATCGCCAGCCTGGTCGGCCTGTCGCGTCGCCAGCTCGACCGCCTGTTCAAGCAACATCTGGCCAGCATGCCATCGCGCTACTACCTCGATTTGCGGCTGCAGCAGGCCCGCCGGCTGCTGCTGGAATCGAACCAGTCGATCGTGCAGGTCGGGCTGTTGTGCGGGTTTTCGTCGGGCTCGCATTTTTCGACCGCGTATGGAACGCTGTTCGGCATCACGCCGCGCGAGCAGCGGCAGCGGCGCGGGTGATGTTGAGCGGTGCAATAACCGAAGGGCATTGCACCGGA
>AEPR01000878.1 GCA_000195205.2 Oxalobacteraceae bacterium IMCC9480
GCTCAAGATCGACCAATCCTTCGTGCGCGATATCCAGACCAGCAAAGGCGATGCGGCGATCGCCCGCACCATCGTTAGTCTGGCCGACAGTTTCGGACTGGAAGTCATTGCGGAGGGAGTTGAAAACGCCGGTCAGCGCGCCTGCCTGGCCACGCTGGGCTGCCACTCCTGCCAGGGATATTTGTTCAACCGGCCTATGCCGGCTGCCGAATTCGAAGCCTTGTTGACGCAGGCGTTTCCGTTTGCGCGGGTGGCTGCCATCTGAGCTGATTGCTTGGGTAGGCACCGGAAATATCTGTCAGTGGAGCCACTTCGGCGGGGCATTCGCGTGGGCACATAAACCCCGTGCCCACCCTACGAATCGTGCAGCCTTGCCCACGCTACGATACTGCGCCAACGCAGTCTGTCAGATGATAGATTGTGTGTGATTGAATTGTGCATCGATGTGCTTCGGTGCCAGTGCATTTGCCGGCGCTGACTACGGGCACGTCATGCAAATAAAAAAGCCGCCCGACGCGATATCGAGCAGCTTTCGGAATTGCGGTAGCG
>AEPR01000877.1 GCA_000195205.2 Oxalobacteraceae bacterium IMCC9480
ATGCCGGCACTGGTGCCGCCGAGCGGTGATTTGCCGCCCGGATCATTGCCTGTGCCCACGGCGACGCCTACGCTGTTGGCGCTGTAGCTGGCCTGGTTTTGAATGTCGCTTGTGGTGAGAGTGCCGGCTGTCACAAAGCGATTTACGCCTTCGTCGATGGCCTTTTGTGTGCTGGTAATGACGCCACCCTTGAGCGTCGTGTTGCCGGCAACGTTGACGTTAAATCCGCCGTCACCGGCTTGAATACCGGACTGCTCGCCCACGCTGGCGAAGGTGCTGTTGACCTTGCTTTTGCTGGCGCTCAGATTGCCGCTGACCGACCCCACTCCGATCGGAATCGTGATCCCGGCACTGGCACTCTCCTGCTTGCCGGTAAAGACACTGGTGTCCTGCCGACTGGCGATGACCAGGTCACCACCGATGTCGCCCGTGATTTGCCGGCCACGGATCACCGCGCCGTCCAGCGTCGTGTCGCCGCCCGACTTCAGCGTGACCCGGTTGCC
>AEPR01000876.1 GCA_000195205.2 Oxalobacteraceae bacterium IMCC9480
AATACTGCGTGAAGAAGTGCTTGATGTCGCCCAGTTTGGCGGACTGGATATCGGCATGCGAGCCGATGATGCTGGCGTAGTACGGATGCGTTTTCGGGAACAGCTGGTGGAACAGGGCTTCTTCGACGATGCCGTAGGGCGTGTTCTCGACGCTCTGGCGGCGCTCGTTACGGACCACGTCAATCTGGTTGGTCAATGCCGTCTGGTCGAGCACGTCGAGCAGATAACCCATGCGGTCGGCATGGACCCACAGCGCCAGTTCGAGCTGGTTCGACGGCACGGTGTCGAAGTAGTTGGTGCGATCGAAATCGGTACTGCCATTGGAGTCGGTCGCGCCGGCACCTTCGAGCAATTTGTCGGCCGTGCCGCGCGGCACGTGCTTCGAGGCGGCGAACATCATGTGTTCGAACAGATGCGCAAAACCGGTCAGGCCGGGCGCTTCATTGGCCGGACCCACGTGGTACCAGAGATTGACGGCCGTCAGTGGCAAGCGGTGATTCTCGACCAGGATGACGTCGAGGCCATTGGGCAATGTGTATTTTTCGAACGGGATTTGAGTCACTGCAGTGCTAGCGGAAACAAGGGCATCAGCCGCCCGGACCGGAGCCGTCAGCACTGCACACAGGACAAGCAAAAAGGCGGGCAAGGCCAGCAGCTTAGGGGTATTCATGGACTCTCCGGGCAGGATATTGGTGACCGATTATGCCTGTCCGCTGGCGCACGTGCAGCCCGCCCGGGCAGGGCTGCACAGCGGTGATGGCGTGCTCAGCCCGGTGCGCCAAATTCCATGGTCCAGTAGTACTTGTAGGCGTCTGCATCATTGCGCACGCAGGCTACGCCGACTTCTGCAGCGGTCGCGTTCATGATGGCGTCGCAATGGCTGGGGCTGTCGAGCCAGCTCTGCATGACCTGATCAATCGACGTCTGGCCGGCAGCAATATTTTCGGCCCACATGCGCCAGCGGTAGCCGGCGCTGG
>AEPR01000875.1 GCA_000195205.2 Oxalobacteraceae bacterium IMCC9480
AAACCCACGCCTGCCAGCAAGCTCCTTGCGTTACAGCGCGGCAAGCTTCCGGTATTCATCAAACAAGCCGCTGGACGATGGCAGTTCAGCGGTGAGTTTCGCGTGGCAGAGTTTTTCGTGGACGGACCCCGCTTTAAAGAATGCATCGCCGGCTCGGGCCGTTCCCTGGCAAGCGTGTCCTACGTCGTCTTGCTGCAGCCAGGCTAGGTGTTCCCGTTGGCCTGGCATGGGGACGTCAACCAGACCGACCGGCAGTCTGGTTCCTGATGACGCTAGCGCCAGTCCGGCGAGAGCACCGTCGGCAACGCCTTCGGCAGCGTATCCGGAAAGTCCCGGCTGAAATGCAGGCCGCGACTCTCGCGCCGTGACAGCGCGCTATGCACGATCAGCGAAGCGACTTCGACCAGATTGCGCAATTCCAGCAAGTCGCGCGTGATGCGGAAGTGCGCGTAGTACTCGTCGATTTCTTCCTTGAGCAAACGGATCCGGTGCTGGGCGCGCTCGAGTCGTTTGGTGGTGCGCACGATGCCGACGTAATTCCACATGAAACGGCGCAGCTCGTCCCAGTTATGCGACAGCACGACTTCTTCGTCGGCATTGGTGACGCGGCTTTCATCCCAGGCGGGCAGGGCGATTTCCTTGCGGGTCGGTTGCTGTTCGATGAATTGCGCGGCGGCGCGGCCGAGCACGATGCATTCGAGCAGTGAATTGCTGGCCAGCCGGTTGGCACCATGCAAACCGGTGTAGGAGGTTTCGCCGACCGCGTACAGGCCCGGCAGATCGGTGCGTCCCGCCAGGTCCGTCACCACGCCACCGCAGGTGTAGTGCGCTGCCGGCACGACCGGGATCGGTTCTTTGGTGATGTCGATACCCAGTTCCAGGCAACGCGCCAGGATGGTCGGGAAATGCTCCAGCAAAAACTCCGGCGACTTGTGGCTGATGTCGAGGTCGACGTGATCGAGGCCACGTTTTTTCATTTCGGCATCGATGGCGCGGGCGACGATATCGCGTGGTGCGAGTTCGGCGCGCTCGTCCTGTTCCAGCATGAAGCGCGTGCCGGCGGCCTCACCGGCAGAGGCCGGCAACTTCAGCATGCCGCCTTCGCCGCGCACGGCTTCGGTGATCAGAAAGGACTTTGCATACGGGTGATACAGGCAGGTCGGATGAAACTGGATGAACTCCATGTTGGCCACGCGGCAGCCGGCGCGCCAGGCCATCGCAATGCCGTCACCGGTCGCGGTGTCCGGATTGGTGGTGTACAGATAGACCTTGCCGGCACCGCCGGTGGCCAGCACCGTATGATCGGCCGCGATCGTGCTGACCTTGCCGCTCTTGACGTCCTGCACATACAGGCCGAGGCAGTGCGGTTCTTCGCCACCGCCGGGCAGCTTGTTCGACTTGATCACGTCGATCGCGTAGTGATGTTCGAGCAGCGTGATGTTCGGGTTGTTGCGCACGATCTGTTCCAGCGTGACCTGCACCGCATGGCCGGTGGCGTCGGCGGCGTGGATGATGCGGCGCTGGCTG
>AEPR01000874.1 GCA_000195205.2 Oxalobacteraceae bacterium IMCC9480
ACGATGACCCTGTGCCCACCCTACAGTCAGGTCAGTGCTCGGAAGTAGAGGGCTGCCATCGCTGCGTGCGCACGCTTGCACGCTACTTCCCGGAACCACATATAATTCCGTCGGGCAATTATTATTCTGTTGAATCAATGGTTCTCTGCGTTTCCCTTCCCGTGTTTTCCTGATGTGCTGCGAGTCGCCGATGCTGTTTGGCCGGGCAGCCCGGTACTTGTCAGGCAAGGCATTTAGCCACCATTAGATACTCACCATTAGGACATTCATGCATCCCACCCGTTTCGCCGGCCTGACCGTCAAGGCGCGCATCGCGCTTGGTTTTGCCGCCATCCTGTCACTCATCGTCATCCTCGCCATCATCAGCACGATGCGCGTCTACAAAATCTCGGACAGTCTGACGACCATCAATGATGTCAATAGCGTCAAGCAGCGCTATGCGATCAACTTCCGCGGCAGCGTGCATGACCGGGCGATTGCCACGCGCGATGTGATTCTGGCCGGTACTGAAGAGCTGCCGGCCACGATGGCCAGGATCGCGCAATTGCGTGCCGACTATGACAAATCCGAACTGCTGCTCGATGCGATGTTCAGCACACGCACCGACATCAGTCAGGAAGAACGCCAGATTTTGGCCAGCATCAAGGAAACCGGAAGCCGCGCGGTACCGATCACCAGCAAGATCATCGAACTGCAGCAGGCCGGCAATGCCGATGAGGCCAAAAACCTGATGCTCAAGGAGGGCCGGCCGGCTTACATCGAATGGCTGGCGCGGATCAACAAGTTCATCGATTTGCAGGAGTCACTGAACCAGACCGAATCGACCAATGCGCGCGGTCTGGCCAGCGGCTTTGCAGTGCTGATGCTGATCACCTGCATTGCAGCACTAGCCATCGGTGTGGCGATCGCCATGCTGATCACGCGCGGCGTGCTGCAAACCATGGGCGGCGAGCCGGCCGAAGCCAGCAGCGTGGCGCGCAGCATCGCCTCCGGCGACCTCGGCGTAGCAATTGCGATCCGGCGCGACGATCAGTCCAGCGTCCTGTTTGCGATGAAGGAAATGCGCGACAGCCTGGTCGACATCGTCTCGCGGGTGCGTGCCTCCACCGGCACGATTGCGACCGGCTCGGCGGAAATCGCCTCCGGTAATCAAGACCTGTCTTCACGCACCGAGCAGCAAGCGTCCTCGCTGGCCGAAACCGCGGCTTCGATGGAACAACTGACGGCCACCGTCAAGCAGAACGCCGACAATGCGCGACAAGCCAACCAGCTGGCTGTCTCGGCGTCGTCGGTCGCGGTCAAGGGCGGCAGCGGCGTGTCTCAGGTCGTCGATACGATGGAATCGATCAATGCCTCGTCGCGCAAGATTTCCGACATCATCGGCGTCATCGATGGC
>AEPR01000873.1 GCA_000195205.2 Oxalobacteraceae bacterium IMCC9480
CGAACGGTTTGCGGGTGCGCTTGATTCGCTGAATGCTTACTTCAAGCACCAATTATTTAACCAGCAAATCCGGCGTCATCACCGCCCGCAAAAAAGGCGTAGTGATGTCATCGCGTTCCCGCTGAGCGATCCACCAGACATTCCCTTTGCGAATAGTCCAGTCCTGTTCGGTCCCGGATACCAGCAGCGCCGCCAGTTGCCCGAGCGCGGGCTGGTGCCCGACCAGCACCACCGGTTCGCGGCTGTCGGGCCAGTTCGCGGCGGCCAGCAAGCTGGTAGTCGTCGCATCTTGTGCCAGACCCGGATGAATCTTGAATTTGCGATCCAGTGCTTGCGCAGTCTTGCGCGTCCGCATCGAGGGACTGACGAGAATCTTGCAGCCATTGGGCAAAACGTGATCGAGCCAGTCGGCCATCCGCGCTGCCTGCTTGTGGCCCTTGCTGGTCAGCCTGCGATCATCGTCCGGTTCGCCGATCTCGGCTTCGGCATGGCGCCATAGGATCAAGTCCATCGCGCTTACTCGCTTTCCGGTTTGGCGACCAGATTCATCAGGTAGGCCTGCGCCCCGAACCTGGCCTGCTTCGCGCGTTGCTTGCGCTTGTGATAGACGCCATCGCCATCGAGTTCCCAGCTATGCGTGTTGTCCTTCAGGTAGGGATTGAGACCTTCGGCGATGACGCGTTTTTTCATGGCGCGGTCGAGGATGGGGAAGGCTACTTCGATGCGCCGGAACAGGTTGCGGTTCATCCAGTCGGCACTCGACAGGAACACGTCGTGGGCGAGGTCGTTGCGGAAATAATAGATCCGGCTGTGCTCCAGGAAGCGACCGATGATGGAGCGCACCCGGATGTTCTCGGACAGGCCCGCGACGCCGGGACGCAGCGCACAGGCTCCGCGTATCAGCAGGTCGATTTTCACGCCATCGGCCGAGGCGGCATACAGGGCCTTGATGACGGATTCATCGAGCAGGGCATTCATTTTTGCGATGATGCGACCGGGCCGGCCGGCACGGGCGATCGCGGCTTCATTGCGGATCGCGCGGATGAATTCCTTTTGCAAGGCGAACGGCGCTAGCCATAGGTGCGTCAGTTTTTTCGGCTTGGTCAGGCTGGTCAGGTGGATGAAGATTTCATTGACCTCGGTGGCCAGCGCGGTGTTGGCCGTCAGCAGGCCGAAATCGGTATAGAGCTTGGTTGTGGTCGGATGATAGTTGCCGGTGCCGAGGTGGGCGTAATAACGCAACTGGCCTTCTTCGCGGCGCAGCACCAGCGCCAGCTTGGCATGGGTCTTCAGCCCGACGATGCCGTACACCACCTGCGCGCCGGCGCGCTCGAGCTTGTCGGCCCAGTTGATGTTGGCTTCTTCGTCGAAGCGCGCCATCAGTTCGACGATGACGGTGACTTCCTTGCCGCGCAGGGCGGCGAGGATCAGCGACTCCATCAGGTCGGAATTCATGCCGGTGCGGTAAATGGTCTGCTTGATCGCCAGCACATTCGGATCAAGCGCGGCGCTGCGAACAAAATCGACCACCGGCTGGAATGACTGGAACGGATGATGCAGCAGCACGTCCTGTTTTTTCAGGATCGCGAAGATGTCGCCATTGACCAGGTGCGGCGGGTATTGCGGCGTGAACGGCGGGAAGCGCAGCTCGGGCCGCTCGACCAGATTGATTAGCTCCGACAGGCGCACCATGTTGACCGGGCCTTCGACCGCATACAGCCGGTTGCGCGAAATCATGAACTGGTCGAGCAGCAGCTGGGCCAGGTGATCGGGACAGTTCTTTGCTACTTCAAGTCGCACCGCAACGCCGAACTGGCGCACCTGTAACTCGCCTTGCAAGGCCTGGCGCAGGTTCTTGACTTCGTCTTCGTCGACCCACAGGTCGCTGTCGCGCGTCACGCGAAACTGCGAGTACGCAATCACCTGACGGCCGGTGAACAGGTCGGTGATGTGCGCATGGATTACCGACGACAGCAGGCAGAACGACACGCCGCCGTTGGTCGACAATTCATCGGGCAAGCGGATCACGCGCGGCAGTACGCGCGGCGCGCGCAGGATGGCAATCGCGGTGCCGCGACCAAACGCGTCTTTACCAGACAGCTCGACGATGAAATTGAGGCTCTTGTTGACGACTTGCGGAAACGGGTGCGCCGGATCGAGTCCGATCGGTGTCAGCAGCGGCCGTACTTCACGGTCGAAATACGCCTTGACCCAGGCTCGCTGCGCCTCGTTGCGGTCCTGGTCGCGCAGCAAATGAATACCCTGCGCGGACAACTCCGGCAAGACCTGGGTATTGAGGACCTGATACTGGTGCTCGACGATGGCATGGCATTCGGTACTGGTCAGCGCCAGCGCGGCGCTCAGCGCGGCCGGCTCCTTGATATCGCCATCGAGCCGGCTCTTGGCCAGCAGGCTGGCAATGCGCACTTCAAAAAATTCGTCAAGGTTGCTGCTGGCGATACACAGGTAACGCAGTCGTTCGAGCAGTGGCACGCTCTTGTCTTCGGCCTGGGCCAGGACGCGACGGTTAAAAGCCAGCTGGGATAATTCGCGGTTCAGCAGGGGCGGACCGGTGACGACGACCGGTGCTGTTTTTGGAGTGCTGGTCTTGGTTTCTGGCTTGGGCAGCATGGTCATGTTTTTACTTGTCGGTAGGCTTTTCTAATGGTCGCGAGTATAGGGATGCTGCATGACAAGTTAATGACACGTGCTCAAGCTGTCAATGTTGGTGTGACATGCTTTTTTAGTGCCGTCATAAACCTGTCATATTTGGTGGTTACAGTTCGGCAGGTCAAACAACGCCAAACCAAGGAGTGATCCATGCAACTGAATAAAATCATCAAATCGTTATTGCTTGCCGCCGGTACTGCGATGGTCATGTCGAACGCCGTGGCAGTCGATATGACTGGTGCTGGTGCAACGTTTCCATACCCTATCTATTCCAAATGGGCCGAGTCTTACAAAAAAGTGACCGGCAACGGCTTGAACTATCAGTCCATCGGTTCCGGTGGTGGTATCAAGCAGATCAAGGCCAAGACAGTCGACTTCGGCGCGTCGGACATGCCGCTCGATGCTGCTGAGCTCGATGCAGCCGGTCTGGTCCAGTTCCCGGTCATCATGGGCGGCGTGGTTCCTATCGTCAACCTCGAAGGTGTCACTCCCGGTCAAATGAAAATGACCGGTGATGTCGTCGCCGGCATTTACCTCGGCAAGATCACCAAGTGGAACGCAGCTGAAATCGTCGCGCTGAACCCGGGTGTGAAGTTGCCTGATGCCGAGATCACCGTCGTGCATCGTGCTGATGGTTCGGGCACCTCGTTCCTGTTCACCGATTTCCTGTCCAAGGTCAATGCTGACTGGAAGACCACCGTCGGTGCCGGTACCGCGGTCAAGTGGCCAGTCGGTGTGGGCGGCAAAGGTAACGAAGGCGTTGCTGCCAACGTCCAGCGCATCAAGAACTCGATCGGTTATGTCGAGTACGCGTATGCCAAGAAAAACAAGATGTCCCACACCCAGCTCAAGAACAAGGACGGCCAGTTCGTCCAGCCGGATGATGACAACTTCAAGGCAGCCGCAGCCGGTGCCGAATGGGCCAAGACACCAGGCTTTGGCGTGGTGCTGACCAACCAGGCAGGCAAAGCCAGCTGGCCGATCACGGGTGCGTCATTCATCCTGATGTACAAGTCGCAAGCTGACGCTGCCAAGGGTGCGGAAGTCCTGAAATTCTTTGACTGGGCTTACAAGAACGGTGGCGAAATGGCCTCCGAACTCGACTACGTCGCGATGCCTGCTTCGGTCGTGAAGCTGGTTGAAGATTCCTGGAAGCTGCAGTTGAAAGACACGGCAGGCAAGGCAATCTGGTAATCGCCAACTGACTTTGGCGTAACAAGCGCTGCTCCCGGCTGGCATATTGCCTCCCGGGAGCAGTGCACATTCACTACTGCACCTATGAGCGTACACACTCCATCCCTGTCCTTGCCGGTTTCCGAGGCGGATCAGGACAGCGCACAAGCCGCGCTGGATGCCAAAAAAATGGCATCGACGATGCGCATGCAACGTCTGCAAGATTTTCTGTTTCACAAGATTACGTTCGGCTTTGCCTTCAGCGTTTTGCTGGTGCTGGTCGGTATCATCGCGTCGCTGGCCATTGGTGCCTGGCCGGCGTTTCATGAATTTGGCCTGGGCTTCATCACCACTGTCGAGTGGGATCCGGTCAATGACAAATATGGCGCACTGATTGCCATCGTCGGCACCTTGTCGACGTCGTTCATTGCGCTGCTCATCGCCTTTCCGATCAGTTTCGGGATCGCGCTGTTCCTCACTGAAATCTGCCCGGCGTGGCTGCGCGGTCCGCTCGGTTCGGCGGTCGAACTGCTGGCCGGCGTGCCCAGCATTATTTACGGCATGTGGGGCCTGTTCATTTTTGCCCCGCTGTTTGCCGACTACGTGCAGCCGGTACTCGCGGCCACGCTCGGCAATGTGCCGGTGATCGGCGAGTTGTTCCAGGGTCCGCAAATGGGTATCGGTATTCTCACTGCCGGCCTGATCCTGGCAGTGATGATCATTCCATTCATCGCTTCGGTGATGCGCGACGTCTTCGAAGTCGTGCCGGAAGTGCTGAAGGAATCGGCCTATGCCCTCGGTTGCACCAAGTGGGAAGTCGTTCGCAAGGTCGTGCTGCCCTACACCAAAGCCGGTGTGGTCGGCGGCGTGATGCTCGGTCTGGGACGCGCCCTCGGTGAAACCATGGCGGTCACCTTCGTGATCGGCAATGCCCACAAGTTATCGTGGTCCTTGTTCGCGGCCGGTAACAGTATCGCCTCGACCCTGGCCAACGAATTCGCCGAAGCCGAATCGACGCTGCATGTATCGTCGCTGTACGCGCTCGGCCTGATCCTGTTTGCGATCACGTTTGTCGTCCTCGGTGCAGCCAAGATCATGCTGGCAAGTATGGAACGCAAGGAAGGCGTCAAATAATGAATAGCCCAATGAACCCGATTTACCGCAAGCGTCTGTGGATGCATCGCGTTGGCATTACGCTGTCTTTCCTGGCCATGGCGG
>AEPR01000872.1 GCA_000195205.2 Oxalobacteraceae bacterium IMCC9480
GGGTCGCCGCGCAGCGCGCCCCGGCGGCCCCGCAGTTGCGGGTCAGTGATCACCGAGGACAGCACCAGGCCTTTGTCCAGCGCGGGCTGGCTCAGTAGTCCCAGCGCATTGCCGATCACCTCTTCGAGCAGGAAGGGCACGTGCTCAAGCTCGAGCTTGCCGGCTTCGACCTTGGAAAAATCGAGGATATCGTTGAGCAAGCCCAGCAGCGACTTGGCGGCCAGATGCGCCTTGCTGACGTAATCATGCTGGCGCGCCGTCAGGTCCGAGCGCAATGCCAGATAGGTCATGCCGATGATGGCGTTCATCGGCGTGCGGATTTCGTGGCTCA
>AEPR01000871.1 GCA_000195205.2 Oxalobacteraceae bacterium IMCC9480
CGCGTGGGCACGATGAGGCCGTGCCCACACCCTACGGTCCCTAAAGAATCGCAAAGCATGCCGATAGCCGGCTCCGGCTACCGGCATGCAACATGTCCGGCAGACAATCGCTAACCATGTCTTAATACGGCCTCGTTTGTTCAGGTTCCAGTTGCCCTATCCGGGCCATGCCTGTTTCACGCTATCGGAGCCTTCCCATGAATCGCCTTCCTACCCGGAATATGGCCGCCTGTCCTGTCACCCATCCACTGTCCCGACCACACACACTACTGCGTACCCTGCTGGCTTCTGCGCTGCTGTGCGCCGGCCAGGCCATGGCAGCGGCACCGCTGGTGACGACGCAGTTGCCGCGCACGGTGCGTCCCGAGCACTATCAGGTGTCGATTACGCCGGACGCCGCGAAGGCTCGCTTCAGTGCGCGTGTGGCGATCAGCATCACGGTGCTGCAGTCGACTGCCAGCATGACGCTCAATGCGGCCGAACTGGATTTCAGCAGCGTGCAGCTGCTCGCGATGGACAGCGACAAGGTGCTAGCGACTGCCCGCGTAACACTCGATAGCGGCAAGCAGACCGCGACATTCCGTTTCCCGCAAGCGGTGATGCCGGGAAAATACCGGCTGGCATTGGCTTATACCGGTGTGATCGGCACCCAATCAAGCGGTCTGTTCTCGCTCGACTATGCCGGCGCGACCGGCCCGCAACGCGCCCTCTACACCCAGTTCGAAAACTCCGATGCGCGCCGCATGATTGCGTCGTGGGACGAGCCGGCCTACAAGGCGACCTTCTCGCTGGAAGCCATCGTGCCGGCCGACCAGATGGCTGTCAGTAACATGCCGGTCCGGACTTCGACGCTGCGCCCCGATGGCCGCCGCGTGGTGCAGTTCGCGCGCTCGCCGAAGATGTCGACTTATCTGCTGTTCTTCGGGCTCGGTGATTTCGAACGCGCCACGACCCAGGTCGATGGTACCGAACTGGGCGTCGTCACCAAGAAAGGCGTGCTGGCCCAGGCGCAGTTTTCGCTCGATGCCTCGGCCGTGATCCTGCGCGAGTACAACGATTATTTCGGCACGCCTTATCCGCTCCCGAAGCTCGACAACATTGCCGCGCCGGGCCGCAGCCAGTTCTTTGGCGCGATGGAAAACTGGGGCGCGATCTTCACCTTCGAACATGTGATGCTGCTCGACCCGGCGGTCTCGACGCAAAACGACAAGCAGCGCGTCTTCAGCATCGCCGCCCACGAAATGGCGCACCAGTGGTTTGGCGATCTGGTCACGATGGCCTGGTGGGATGACCTCTGGCTCAATGAAGGTTTTGCGTCGTGGATGGAAAGCCGCACGACCATGCGCCTGCATCCGGAATGGCGTACCGCGCTGGGTGTGATTGATGATCGCGAGCGGGCCATGAATCTCGATTCGCTGACCACCACCCATCCGGTGGTCCAGCACATTGCCACCGTCGAACAGGCCAGCCAGGCCTTCGATGCGATCACGTACAGCAAGGGCGAAGCCGTCATTCGCATGCTCGAAAACCATGTCGGCGAAACCGCCTGGCGCGACGGCGTGCGGGCGTACATGAAGCAGCACGCGTATCGCAATACGGTCAGCGATGACCTGTGGCGCGAGATCGAACAATCGGCCGGCCAGCCGGTTACCGCGATCGCCCATGACTTCACGCTGCAAGCAGGCATTCCGCTGATCCGCGTCGAGCAGGTCGCGTGCAAGGATGGTGAGTCGACCGTCCAGCTGACGCAGGGTGAATTCAGCCGCAGCCAGCCCAATAAGAAATCACTCCTCTGGCGTGTGCCGGTGACGCTGCAATCGGGGACGACGGGCGCGCTGACGCGCACCTTAGTCAGTGGCGGCAAGGCCAGTGTGAAGGTACCCGGATGTGAACCGGTGCTGGTCAATGCCGGACAGGCAGGCTATTACCGCACGCTGTATGCGCCCCGGGAATTTGCGCGGCTGGCCGGCAGTTTTGGCACGCTCAAGCCGGTCGATCAGCTCGGCGTGCTGGCCGACAGCGCCCAGCTCGGACTGGCCGGATTGCAGCCGATGGCAGACTTCCTGGGATTGGCCGGCGCGACGCCGCTGTCGGCCGAACCGCGCGTCTGGAGTGCCATTGCCAGCCAGTTTGTCGAACTGCATCGCTACTACGAGGGTGACCGCGCCGGCCAGCAGCGCTTCGCCCGCTTTGCCATCGCCCGCCTCGCGCCGGTGATGGCACAGCTGGGCTGGGAAGCGCGCGCCGGCGAGTCCGAAGCGATCGCCCCCGAGCGCGAAAAACTGGTCAACGCATTGAGTGCGCTGGGCGATCCGGTCACCATCGCCGAAGCGCACCGGCGCGTCTCCGAGGCGGCCATGCCGAGCGCTGCGTTGCGCAAGCTGACGCTGTCGGTGCAAGCCGACCATGCCGACCTAGCCAGCTGGAATGCGATGCTGCAATCGGCACGCGATGCCAGCTCATCGCTGGTGAAGCAGCAGCTCTACGACTTGCTGGCCACCAGCCAGGACGCGTCGCTGGCACAGCGTGCGCTTGATCTGGCGCTGACTGATGAACCGGGCCTGACGACCAGCGCCGGCATGATCCGTCGTGTCGCTGACGACCATCCGGACCTGGCGTTTGACTTTGCCCTGGCCCATCTGGAGCGCACCAGCGCGCTGATCGACAGCTCGTCGAGCAGCCGGTATTTTCCCGGACTGGCAAGTAATTCTGCCGACCCGGCGATGCGCGACAAGCTGCTGGCGTATGCGGACGCACACCTCAATAGCGATGCACGACGCGATGTCAATACCGCCCGGGCACGCATCGCGGACCGGATCCGGATTCGCACCAGTCAGCTGGCGGCGGTCGATGCCTGGCTGGCAATGCAGCGCTAAGCACTGACCCATTTTCACTTACAGGAGAACCACTTCGACATGCCTATCATTGCGTATCCTCAGGAGCCTTTTCCGAACTTTTACAATGACCTTCACGGGTCATTACAGATGGCCTGGAAAATGCTCGGACGGGCCACCAAAGACCGCAAGGCCGCGTTTCGTACTCCGGTGCTGGCGTCGGTTTCCGAGGCCGGACCGCAAGCGCGGGTGCTGGTCTTGCGGGCGGTCGATGCCGACCGGCGACAGCTGATTTTTCATACGGATACCCGCAGCGGGAAAGCCGGCCAGCTCGGTGTGGACGACCGCGTGGCCGTTACTTTTTATGATGCCCATCGCAAGATTCAGCTGCGTATCAATGGCGTCGCGCAGCTGCATACCAGCGATGCGCTGGCCGATCAGCAGTGGCGCGATGCCTCGCCGAATGCCTTGCGCTGCTTTTCAGGGCCCGTGCCGGCAGCGCCTTGCACACTGCCATCGGACCACGACGGCACCGAAGCGACTCGTAAGACGGTGGCCGCCGGACGCGAATTTTTTGCCGTGCTGTCGGTCGACATCGCGCAACTGGAATGGCTGTATTTGCATAC
>AEPR01000870.1 GCA_000195205.2 Oxalobacteraceae bacterium IMCC9480
TTGAGCGGCGTGCGCAATTCGTGCGACATGCCGGACAGGAAGCGGTCCTTGGCCAGGTTGGCTTTTTCGAGTTCGGCGTTTTTTTCCTGCAGGGCCAGTTCGATGCGCTTGCGGTCGCTGATGTCGCGGATGGCGCTCGAGATCAGCAAGCCTTCTTCGGTGTCGAGTGGACTGAGGCTGAGCTCGACCGGAAATTCGGTGCCGTCCTTGCGCACGCCGAACAGGTCCAGCCCGACTCCCATGATGCGGGATCGCGGCCGGCTGATGTAATGCGAACGATGTCCGATGTAGACGGCGTGGTAGCGCGACGGCAGCAGGCTTTCGATCAGCTCGCCGCGCAGCTCGGTCGGGCCGTAGCCAAACAGGCGCGCCGCCTGGGAGTTGGCCAGCACGATGCGACCGGTCGCATTGACCATCACGATCCCGTCCGGCATGGACTCGAGCAGGTTGCCGAATCTGGCTTCGAGCAGCTTGGCGTCGCGCTGCACCTTCAGCGGTGTGATGTCTTTCTTGCAGAACAGGATGTAGTCGCATGCGTCCTGTGCGGACCGCACGGTCTTGCCGGTGATATCGACGTAAATCAGCGAACCGTCTTTTTTATGGCGCAGCGATTCGTGCTTGCTGCTGCCGTTGGCGGCGATGGTCTGCCGCATCCGGGATTCTTCGTCGGCGCGCTCAGGCGGCACGATCAGGTCCTGCAGCGCGTTGCCGATGGCTTCGCTGCCGGTGTAGCCGAACATGGTCTGCGCGCCGGGCGACCAGTGCTGCACCACCCCCTGCAGCGAGACGATGATGACCGCGTCGGGCGCTTCATCACGGGCGATCCTGTCGAATTCTGTAGTCATGCACGCTTTCGCTTCCGATACTGCTAATCGGGACTGCGCGGGTCTGCATCTTTGTGCCGCCGCCCTCCGGCAACGAAGGGTATTCGACACAATGTGGCATGAGTATAGAGCGGGTTCCTGCCTTGCAAAGGTGATCCTAGGTCGACCTGAAATCTCGCTCATCCGGCGTTTTTGCCAGCCGGTAGCGAGCGCCATTGCTGCTGTGCTACCATCCGCGCTGCTAGGGGTCCCGCACACCATTGTTTGATGGTCTGCAGGTGAGATTCACCCTTCGAACCTGATCTGGATCATGCCAGCGTAGGGAAGCGCAAAGTACTACGTCTCTTTGATCGCCTCTGCGTTGCCTCCAGTGTTTTTCCACCTGACAGAGCACACCATGACGGCACCGACTTTTCCCCTGACCCGTATTTCTTTCGTGATCGCCCAGGCCATCGCCAGCATCGCGGTCGCGCATGCGCAAACCAGCCAGCAAGTGATCGTGACCGACACCACACCCAAGCGCGAATCCGCGTCATCGATTGGTGGCTTCGGCGATGCTGCGCTGCTGCAAACCCCGGCCGCCATCAACGTGATCGGCCAGGAGCAGTTGCAGGACTGGCGCGTGCGGCGCATCGCCGATGTCATCAAGCTCGATGCCAGCCTCAATGAAGCCTATAACGCGGTCGGTTATGCCGAGCAGTTTTCGTTGCGCGGCTTCCCGCTCGACAATGCCTCGAGCTATCGCAAGGATGGTTTGCCGATTGCGTCCGACGCTTCGATCCCCCTTGAAAACAAGGAACGCATCGATATCCTGAAAGGCTTGAGCGGTTTGCAAGGCGGTGTCTCGACACCGGGCGGGCTGATTGATTTTGTGACCAAGCGCCCGACGGCCGCACCGTTGCGATCGATCCTGTTCGAGGTCAGCGAACGCGGCACCGTGCTCGGTTCGGTCGATCTGGGCGGTCGCTTCGAGGACCGCCGTTTCGGCTACCGGATCAATGCCGCGGCCGAGCAATTGCGCTCGTATGTCAAGGGTGCCGATGGCCAGCGCCAGTTCGTTTCCGGTGCCTTCGACTGGCAGATTTCGCCCAGGGCCTTGCTGCAGATCGACCTCGATAACCAGCACAAATCACAGATCACCGCGCCTGGTTACCAGCTCATCGACGGCACCGGTTTGCCGGTGGGCGTGTCGGCCCGCACGCTGCTCAATGACCAGCCGTGGAGCAAACCCGTGGTTACCGACAGCAGCAACATCGGCCTGCGCTTTGCCTATCAATGGAATGCCGACTGGACCAGCACGGTCGCGGCCAACAAGTACAAGCTCAAGCGCGATGATTTTGCCGCCTTCCCGTTCGGCTGCGGCTTTGCCGCCGGCTTCTGTGCCAATGGTGACTACGATGTCTACGATTACCAGAGCACCGGCGAAGTCAAGACGCTGCTGTCGACGCAGGCGCTGTTGCAAGGCAAATTCGCCACCGGCAGCCTGCGCCATCAGCTCACGCTGGGCGCAGACACGCTGCGCCGGCGCGATGAATACGGCGACTACGTGTACGACTATCGCGGCACCAGCAACATCTATCAATCGA
>AEPR01000869.1 GCA_000195205.2 Oxalobacteraceae bacterium IMCC9480
CCACGCCGACCGAGGCTGCGCCCAGCGAGACCACCACGATACGACTGTTTTCGTCGGCATCGCGGGTCGGCAAACCGAACATGCGACGCAGCGATACCAGCGGCAATAGCCGGTTGCGCAAGGTCATCACGCCGAGCACATGCGACTCCGAGTGCGGCACGTGGACGATCAGCTCCGGCACCTGGACGATCTCCTGAACGTCATCGATGACGATCGCGTATTCCTGGTCGGCGACCTCGAAATTGACCAGATGCAGTTCGTCATTGATCTTGTCCTGCTGCGCGTCCGGACGCTGCACCGCTTGCGTGGCGATCTCGGTATGGTTGCCGGCCTTGACGGCAATGTCGGCGAACTCGGCGGCGATCAGCTTGGCAAAATCGAGCACCATGATCATCGGATAGCCGCCGACATCCTTGAGCAGGCCCGACACCAGTTCGGTGTTGACCGTCGAACTGATGGCGGCCGTGCCTTCGATGTGGCGCGGGTCGACACCGACCACGCTGACCACGCGGTCGACCACGAAGCCCAGTGGCTGGCGGCCTTGGTCGATCACGACGGCGCGGCTGGCATCGTCGGCGACGCGCTCGTCAAAACCGAAGATGCGGCGCAGGCTGATGATGGGCAGGACCTTGCCGCGCAGGTTGGCCAGTCCGTCCAGCGTGCGCGGTGCCAGCGGCACCTTGACCACTTCGGGCACGCGGATGATTTCCTGCACCGGGGCCATGTCGACGGCAAACACTTCGTCGCCGACGATGAAGGTGACGAACTGACGGATATCCGAGGTCGCTTCGACTTCGGCTCTGGTCGCTTCCTGCAAAGCGACCGCGTTGGAATCGTTCTTTTCAGCGGTCATCGCGATCTCCGTCAGGCGCTTTGAAGTTCGTCAGCCAGCGAGGCAATTTCCTCGACCGCCGATGAGAGCTGTTCGGCCGCTTTCGATTGCTGCTGGGCGACTGTGGCAGCTTCGCTGGCGGCCTTGTCAGCTTGCTGGGCCGCGGCAGAAATCTGGTCGACGCCGGTCTTGACCTGCGCGATCGCATTCGCGATTTCGTTGGCGGCGGCCAGGATTTCGCGGGTACCGGTGTCGACTGCGAGGATGTCCGATTCGATCGAGACCAGACTGGCCGTAATCGTCTTGGCCTTTTCGGCAGCTCCCGAGGCGGTGGCCATGATTTCATCGAGGTCACGACCGACGATGCCGATCTGGTCCTGCACCGCGCGCACCAGATCCTTGATGCGGTCGGCGTTTTCGGCCGAGTCGTGCGCCAGGTTGCGGATGTCGGTGGCGACCACCACAAAGCCCTTGCCGAATTCGCCGGCACGGGCGGCTTCGATCGAACCATTGACCGCCAGCATGTTGGTCTGGATCGAGACGGTGGTGATGGCGTCGACGATCTTGTCGATTCGGCGCGACACCAGTTCGAGTTCCTTGATCTGCTTGAGACTGCCGCGCGAAGCATCGACCGACGACGAGATGCCGGTGATCAGGCCATCGATGCTGGTCTTGTTCACATCGAGCAGGCTCTTGATGGCGATGACTTTTTCGCCGCTGGCCTTGCCGCGCACCTGCGCGACTTCGACGCCTTTTTCAATTTGCGAAATCGCGGCAGCGACTTCTTCGGTACCGGCTGATTGCACTTGCGCGCCTTTCAGGATCTGGTCAAGCGCGGCCATGATCTGGGCACCGGACTGGCTGATTTCCTGTACGGCCGAGGACAATTGTTCGGCTGCGGCGGCGACTTCTTCGGCGCTCTTGGCGACGTCGGTCGAGTTTTTCAGGTCTTCGGCCAGTTCAGCCAGGGTTTGCGAAGTCTGTTCGCATTCGGCCAGCGCCTGGCTTTGCTGCGCGACGGTCTTGGCACCTTCTTCGGCAGCGGCAGATTGCTCTTCGGCGGCAGCGGCGATGTCCTCGGAACCCTTCAGCGATTGCTTGGCGGCGTTGGTTGATTGCAGCGCGCCGGTGGCGATTTCACGGATGCCACTGACGATCTCGATCGAGTCGATGCGGATCTGTTCGAGTTGTTCGGTAATGCGCTTGCCGTTTTCGACTTCGCTCAGCACGCGCTCGACTGACGAGCCCATGCCATCGGCGATGACCTTGACTTCCTGCTGGATCTGGCCGACCAGATCCTGGATTTGCTTGGCACTTTTCTCGGAGGTCTCCGCCAGTGTCCGGACTTCATCGGCAACGACCGCAAAGCCCTTGCCGTGCTGGCCGGCGCGGGCCGCTTCGATGGCGGCGTTCAGCGCCAGCAAGTTGGTCTGGTCGGCGATGCGAGCGACTGCCTTGACGATGTCGCCAATGTTGGCTGCCTGTTTTTCGAGTTCGACGACCATCGTGACCGACGCGCCCTGGCGGTCGGCGGCGACGCTGATGTTGGCAATCAGGGTCGTGACTTCGCCATTGATCTGTGACACCAGTGTTTGCACGGCTTCGGCTTTGGTCTGGCTGATATCGGCGTTTTGCAATTGGCGGGCAATGGCCCCTTCGACTTGCTGTAACGCGGCCAGCGATTCCTGCGCCGCGCCGGAGGCTTCCTCGGCACCGGTGGCGATCTGATCGGATGCCCGCTTCAATAACTCTGCGGCGGAAGAGGCTTCGTTGATGCCGGATGACAGTTGCGCGGTGGCGGCGGCGATTCGTTCCGCGGCTTGCTGCTGCTTGGCCAGTGTGCGGGCTTTCTTGCGCTGGGCTTCGGCGTCGCGGTTGGAAGCGGTGGAACCCTTGGTGCTCTCGGCTCCGGGCGCAGCGGCTGCGGAGGAAAACTTTTTGACAAGCGCCATCGTGCGCTCCTTTTAAGTGAATTGACCAACCAGACCCGACAGCCATCACTGGCTGACAGAGCACAACATGCGGAAGGACGCGCAACAGACGTGTTTCTTCCATCACTTTCACGTAGACGGCTGTGTGAAAGTGTTGAAATCAAGCTTATCATCAATTACGTTAAAAAAAATGGAATCTGTTTTTTAAAACAAATAAAACCTTTTTTATAGTTTGAATGTGTGACTTCCGGTGTTTCCGTCAGCCAACCCTGTTTGCGGATCGCGTCTGCAACTATCGTAGGGTGGGCACGGGGTCAT
>AEPR01000868.1 GCA_000195205.2 Oxalobacteraceae bacterium IMCC9480
ACAACGACTGGCGCTGCTTCGACCACTGCGGCGACTGGCTCGACGACGACCGGTGCTGTCTCGACCACTGCGACAATCGGCTCGACAACTACCGGCACTGTTTCGACTACTGCAGCGACCGGCTCAATAACCATGACCGGAGCAGGCATCGTTACGGCGACTGCGGCGGCGCGGTCTTCGGTGCGGGTAACTTCCTGTGGCACCAGGGGGGCCGGCATGGCTGCGCTCAATGCCGATGCCGGATAGGTCACATCGTTATCGGATGCCAATAGCTCGGCACGGGCGTTTGCTGCATCTGCGGCAGCAGCCGCGATTGCGTTCGATGCCACCGGTACAAAGACTTGCTCGGCATTATCGCTGGCAGACGATGCGTTTTCTTCGCCATCTTCGCCTTCGTTGCCGCCTTCGACAGCTTCGCCACCTTCACGATCGCGACGGTTGCGGTTGCG
>AEPR01000867.1 GCA_000195205.2 Oxalobacteraceae bacterium IMCC9480
GCCATCGAGCACGTAGCTGATGATTTCCATAATCAGTTAAACCGTAGCTTCTTACTCCGGCCTTGGACTCTGGCCATATTCGATTTTAGCCTCCAGCAGTTCAGCCAAAAATAATTAAAATTTATTGATAATGGAATTTAAAGACGGTGTTATTTATTTTCAACTGAACTTACTCGCTCTCTTTACTGCTTAGCGTCAAAGTTTCGCATGATCGAACGGGGGTAGCCATCTCCTTCCGGATGAAGGGGCGCGCCATCAACTACTACGTTGATATAGTCACCAGTATCATCAACTCGTAGGACGGTTCTGACCCCTGACTTTTTGAATTTCAATTTCTCCCCGACTTTAAGTGCTTCAGCATTAATAATTGATCGGTGAACGAATCCGTAAGCGCTTGGATTGCTTTTGTTAGTCCAAATACCATTGGTCCAGTTAATGTCGCTGATATTCAATGGAGAGATACTATTTGGGTTTAAATTCAGTGGCGCTGATAGATCGGTCTTGAATCGTTGGCTTGTTACCAAATGGGAAAATTCAACTAGTAGGCTATTAGCATCATCAGTTTTCTGGGTGCTGGCTGTTT
>AEPR01000866.1 GCA_000195205.2 Oxalobacteraceae bacterium IMCC9480
TCCTTGATTTTACGCATCGTAATCCTTGCTACAGATAGGCACGGCTCCGGACAAATAGCTGGCAGCCTACTTGCGCGGTGCGTTCGTTGCGTCACACCATAGCAATGCATTACGACACCGGTCACGTTGGAACGGAATACCCATAGTCGCCTTCCGCCTTACATTGGTGGAAATTCAGGACGAGGCCACACGTGAGCAATGGTGTCTCCCGTACGCCGCTATTTCATCCGTCCAGCAACAGCACGTGTACGAGCTGGTGCTGCCCACATCTGCAAGGCCCGCTGTCAACTTCCCGCCCCGCGACACCGTCGGCTTCACCGACACCTATCTGCTGGAACATGTCAGCGCTGTCCAGCGCGTCAACGCCAAAGCTCTCTCGATTGGTTGCGGTGGTGTTCTTTGGTGCGTTGTCGCGGCGGCCGAGACAAATCATTGACCTTTGATTCGCCAGGGAAGGCAAGGCGGGACTTATCACTATGAGGTGTGTGGACGATTACCATCGATCCGGGTGGATGCTTTGTTGGTGTGCTGCCGTGCTTGGCACCGCAGCCAGCTTGCACGAACTCGCGCCCCGCCTCTGGGAGATTCACTTCGCCAGCAACCCGCTGCGCTCCGACTTATGTTACATCACGACGCCGCGCAATGACGTCGCTGGGTGAGCACTTACGCGCGACTTGAACGGACCAGGATCGGTTGACATACCACCTTCGACAAAATCGGTGCGAGCCCGGTGTGCTGGAATGCATGCAAAACGGAGCTGCTCTGGGGTAGTATCCAGTGCGGGCAAGGTGGCGTCTGTGTTGACGGGTGTGTTTCTAGATAACTCACACTTTATCAATCACTTACGGCATTCTTGCCTTTTTTTATGCAAAATTCAGCCTAGTAGCCTGCAGTATCGTAATTAGCGATGAAAGATTCTCATGGTGTGGTCGTTAATTTACCCGCAGGACGGCTTGGAGAAATAACTGGTTCATTTAAAACATGAAATCGTAGGTTGTGCCAACATGGGGAATGCCCATCCGTGCGGTGGAACAGGCAGCCTCAGATATTTTTTATAGTGGGAATGGTGAATGACATCTTTTTTTGTTGGCTTTAAAACTCGTGATGTGTTGTCATTTTTGTGCGCCTTATTGCTCTTTTCTTCTCCGTACCTAGCAAATGCTGCACAAGATTATCTCGAGCCTGAAAAGGCCTTTAGTTTCTCTGCGCGCGTGACAGCGCCAGACATGGTGACTATTACCTATGAGATCGCTGATGGCTATTATATGTACCGCGACCATTTTCGATTCAAGGTATCCGGTGCAAGTCTCGGTGAGGCTATTTTCCCGTCAGGCAAGGTGAAATTCGACGAGACATTTCAGAAAGACGTAGAGACTTTTCGTAACACGTTGCGGTTTCAGATCCCCGTTGTTGCGAAGAACGAATTTGAATTGGTGGTGACAAGCCAGGGCTGTGCAGACGCCGGGCTATGTTACGCGCCGATGGATAACACAATAAAATTGAATTTGGATGCATCTCCAGCGGGTGTCGGGAAGGCTGCTGGCGCTGTGAGTTCGGGCAATGGGGAAATCGTTGCCATCAGGTCCACGCAAACAGAAACTGGCCGTATCGAGTCTGCGCTTCAAAGTGGCCG
>AEPR01000865.1 GCA_000195205.2 Oxalobacteraceae bacterium IMCC9480
CCCTGTGCCCACACTGCCAAATACCCGTCCGGTATCAGTCCAGCCGCACCGAGCCATCGGCTCCCCAATTGACCTTCGTGATGCCCGGCTCGTCGGCTTCGAGTTGGCGAAGCGCCAGCTCCTGTGCTGTCAGGCTGGCTTGTTCCAGCGCGAGGGCGGTGTGCTGGTCGCGGCGTGCCAGGGCCAGGACGATGGTTTGCTGCAGTTCTTCGCGCTGCCAGGGTTTCGGAATAAAGCGAAACACTTCCGCTTCATTGATGGCCCGCACCGCCGTGTCGAATTCGGTCGAGGCGCTCAGCACCATGCGGACCGCATCCGGCTGGAGTTGCCGGAAGCGGTTAAGGAATTGAAGGCCGTTCATTCCCGGCATGTGATAGTCCGACAGGACCAGGTCAATGTCGACCTCGCCGGCCCGCTCCAGTGCCCCGGCGGCGTCGGTAAAAACTTCAATCCGGAGTTCGACATCGAACTTGCATTGCCGCAGCGTGCGTTGCAGCGCGTGCAATATCAGCGGATCGTCGTCAAGCAGGAGTAGTCGGCGCATGAAATGTGTTCCTTGGATTAGTCCTGATACACCGCGATGCGCAGCGGTTGTGACAGCGTTTTTTCATAGTTGATGATCTGGCGCACCAGCCCGCCATCGAGCACATGGTCGGCCGATAGCAGCAGAGAGCCATCCGGTAACACCAGGTCTTTTGCCAGTGTCATGCCGGGTTGCAGCGCGGAGACCGGCACCACGACGGTGGCATGGGCCGGTTCACGCACCGGCACCAGGGCGACATCGAGCAGCTGCACGAATGCGTCGACGACGGCCGGATCATAGCGCTTGCCGCGGCTATGAAGAACCGCCGCGCGGGCTTCCTCGGGACGCAGTTTTTTGGGCATCATCATGCCGATTTGCAGCTTGTCGTAGTCGCTGGCCAGCGCCAGGATGCGGGCCCCGAGCGGGATGGCCAGTCCGGCCAGTTGATCCGGATAGCCGTTGCCGTCGAAGCGTTCCTGATGGGCGCGCACCAGCAGCGCCGCACCGCGCAATTCATCCAGCGGCATCAGCAATTGTTCGGCCCGGACCGGATGCTTGCGGTACTGGCCGAGCTGGTCGCCGCTCATGGCCGTTTGCGGGAGCGCCAGCAGTTCATCGCTCAGGCCGATCTGGCCGATGTTGTGCAACATCGCGGCGACGAATACATCCTGGACCGTGGCATCGTCGCAACCGAGCTGCACTGCCAGCTTGCGCGACAGGTCGGCCACCCGCAGGGCATGACCGGCCAGGCCACCGCCACGCATCTCGATCAGATTTGAAAACACCTTGATCGAGAGCAGGAAGTTGGTCTTCAGCTTGGCATTGAAGCGCAGCAAACCGTCGTGCGCCTTGCCGAGGTCGGCGGTGCGTTGCCTGACCTTGTCTTCGAGGCTGGCATTGAGGGCCTTGAGTGCTTCGTTCTGGGTGTGCGTGAGTAGTTCGAGGCGCTGCTTTTCGGATTGCAGTCGCTGGCGTTCCAGCGTGTGGCGCACGATCAGCTGGATGTCGTTGTCATCCCACGGCTTGGTGATATAGCGATAAATTTCACCGCGGTTAATGGCGTCGAGGATGGACTGGACGTCGGCATACCCGGTCAGCAGCAGTCGCATCGTGTCGGGCCATTCGCTGCGCACGGCTTCGAGGAACTGGGCCCCGCTCATGATCGGCATGCGCATGTCCGAAATGACCAGGTCGACCGGTTGCCGGCGCAGCAGTTCCAGGCCGGCCGCACCACTGTCGGCGGTCAGGATCTGGTAGCCCTGGCCGCGAAACAGCCGGCGCAGCGATGACAGGATATTCGGTTCGTCATCCACGAACAGGATGGTGGGCAAGGCGGTGGCGGTGGCGTCCATGTCAGTGCGGGTCGGTGGCTGGCTGGTGGATGGGGAGCGTGATGCGGAAGGTCGAGCCGGTCCCGACGACGCTCTCGACGGTGATCTGGCCACGGTGCTTCTGGATGATGCCGTAGGCCATCGACAAGCCCAGTCCGGTGCCCTTGCCGATCGCCTTGGTAGTGAAGAACGGATCGAAAATCCTGGCCTGCGTCTCAGTGCTGATGCCGCTGCCGGTATCGCTGATTTCGATCGATACCGAGTCGTCCGTATCCTCGCTGCAGCGGGTGCGTATCGTGATGGTGCCGCGCGCCGGACCGATAGCCTGCGCTGCATTGACGATCAGGTTCATGATCACCTGGTTGAGCTGGGACGGCAGGCATTCGATGTCGGGCAGCGTGCCGTAGTCGCGCACCACGTCGGCCGTGTATTTGACTTCATTGCTGACGATGTTGAGGGTCGAATCGATGCCGCGGTGCAGGTTGGTCCACTGCCATTCCATGAAATTATCGACTCGCGAAAAATCCTTCAGGTCTTGCACGATCTGGCGCACCCGCACGATGCCTTCCATCGATTCGCGCATCATGACCGGGATATCTTCTTTCAGGTAGTCGAGTTCGATGCGTTCCCGTACCGCGCGGATGTTGTCGCGCACCGGACCGGCACCGAGCACCACTTCGGATTGCTCGTAGACATCGAGCATTTCCATCAGGCTGGCCAGATAGGTTTCCAGCGTCCCGAAATTGGAAAAGATATAGCCGATCGGA
>AEPR01000864.1 GCA_000195205.2 Oxalobacteraceae bacterium IMCC9480
TGGAGGTCCGAACCCACTAATGTTGAAAAATTAGGGGATGAGCTGTGGGTAGGGGTGAAAGGCTAAACAAACTTGGAGATAGCTGGTTCTCTCCGAAAACTATTTAGGTAGTGCCTCTTGTATCACCATCGGGGGTAGAGCACTGTTATGGCTAGGGGGTCATCGCGACTTACCAACCCATTGCAAACTCCGAATACCGATGAGTGCCGAGCAAGGGAGACAGACGTCGGGTGCTA
>AEPR01000863.1 GCA_000195205.2 Oxalobacteraceae bacterium IMCC9480
AGTTTCAATACTGTTGTACGCGTCGTTATTACTTAGCAAGAGTTCCAGCGCTGCTTTCGCACTGGCACTCAGTTTGGGATCATTGAGCAGTTCTTGTAGTTGAGCTCGCGTATATGTTCGATATTGCCCGTTATTCATGAATAACGGATCGTCCAGAAGTGCCTGCGCAGGCGCTTTATAACTGGTCCCGCCGCTGGTCGAGGATTGCGCGATGTCGGTGGTTGAAATAATGTCGTCGTCCCTGTCAGATGCTGATTGCAGCTTGCTGTCATTGGCAGGTTCAATACTGTTGTACGC
>AEPR01000862.1 GCA_000195205.2 Oxalobacteraceae bacterium IMCC9480
TCGTTTTACCGCAGAAAAAATGAATGGTGCCTTGACCGTCGTGGCGATCGAAACTAGCCTGCCGAAGCAATAAGTCGCGCAATAAACATGGTGCCCCCCCCTGCTTTACTCTCCCTGATCTTCAGGGTCCCGCTTACGCGCCAGGCCCTCAAATAAGTCCTGTTCCAGCAACATCACGGCAAACGGGTCTGGCGCCTCTAATAGAACTCCGGGGAGCAATGGAGTAGTTAAGCTGGCTGAGCATAACCGTTGCACTGCACCTCAAATCCGCAACACGGAAATAACGCCGCACAATAAACGACCGTTTTAACTAGGCTGTATTCAAGAACCTGGTGCCTCCGGGGGGGCGAAGTATCAGCAAAAGCAAAAACGGATAATTTCGCATTTCGTGAGCGATTTATGACGTTTGTTTAAAAATACCCCCTAAGGATGCGCTGACCCAATCAGCTTTTGGTCGTCAAGTGCAAGATAAGCTATTGATTTCGCTACTGCTAAAATTAACGAAATCAATTTAATCAGCGGTTTCTTCGCAACAACTTTTAAAAAATAACGGTAAGGTGGACAAACATGATGAATGGACAAGGCTGGGCCGGTATGGGAGCAGGAATGGGCATCGGTATGATCGGCATGGTGATTTTCTGCATTTTGATTATCGTATTCATCGCCGTGCTGTTGGGACGAATGCTCGGTTTTGGTAGCAGAGACGACAAGAAGCCGCAGAAAACTGCGCTGGACATCCTTCAGGAACGTT
>AEPR01000861.1 GCA_000195205.2 Oxalobacteraceae bacterium IMCC9480
GGTGGCCTTGTTCATTTCTCCGAGCCAGAAGAATTCATCGCGGCGCTCTGTCGTTGCGGCCAGGACGGGAGCGATCTGAACAGAGAGGATCAGGGCAAGGGCGAAGGTGGGCAATGGTGGCATGGGGTCCTGTCGGAGTCGGTTGGGCAGAGGGTGCGGCGATTATAGGCGCGCCTTCATTGCTGGTCGGCACGTTAGCCGGCTTAGCCCTCCGAACCGGCAATCTGGCTTTGCGACGTGATGCCGGGCAAGCCGGCCATGGCCCGAGCCATGAAATCGATGAAGAGACGCGCACGCAAGGGCTGGTAACGCCGTGACGGGGTCAGGAGGGTGAGTTGTTGCGAAGGACCGCTCCATTCCGGCAAGACCCGCACCAGTTTTCCCGACGCCAGCGAATCACTGGCGAGCCATGATGGGCACAATCCGACACCATCGCCGGCAAGCAGCGCATCGCGTATCAACAGGGCGTTGTTGACGGCGAAGCGCGCGCGTGTTGCCACGGTAAGCTTTTGTACACCGTTACTGAGCTCGACCATGTCGCCGCCGTCTAGCCAGGCAAAACGAATATAGTCCTGCGTTGCCAGATCCTCCGGTGTGACGATAGCGCGGCCCTGCAGATAGGCAGGCGCGGCAACAAGATAGCGAACCGAGGTTCCCACATAGCGCGCGACCGCGTCCGGCGGGAGTTTGCCGCCTAGCCGGAGCGCCACGTCGACACCCTCTTCCAGCAAATCGACCATTCTGTCGTTGAGCGTCAGTTCAACCTCGACTTCCGGATAAGTACGAAGAAATGTGCGAACCAGGTCCGCCACATAAAACTGACCCAGCGCAGAGGGCACGTTGAGGCGTAGCTTGCCAGCCGGTCGCTCGGTCATGCCACGTGCTTCCGCTTCGGCTTCGTCGAATTCCTCCAGAACGCGTTTGGCGCGCTCATAAAACAGCTGTCCCTGCGTTGTTGGCACCAGCACAGTGGTGCTGCGGGCGAGTAGCCGCACACCAAGCCGCTTTTCCAGCGCAGTGATGGCCTTGCTCACTGTCGATTGTGTCGTGCCGCGCTCCCTTGCCGCCGCCGACATGCTGCCCAGCTCGATCGAGCGGACGTAAAGGGCCAAGCACTTGAACGTGTCCATAGTTCAGTCATTCCAAAATGGACTAAGGATAAGTCTATTTCGCCGTCTTCCATTCGGTTCCGGAAGAACTTAATCTCGGGTTTTCCATTCTTACGCACCCACGGAGCCCCGCATGAAGCTCGTTCACCTCTTTCCGATTTCACTGACACTTCTTTTTTCTGGAATTGCCCATGCCGTCCCGACGGAGACAAATCATTGGATCACATCGTGGATGGCCAGCCCGCAGCCGGTATGGACCGGCGACTTCATCCTGCCGACTGGCGTGCCGGCGCGCGTGGCAAACGGGTCCATCAGAGAAATCATGCAATTGAGCGCTGGAGGCAAGTCGCTACGCGTGGTGCTGTCCA
>AEPR01000860.1 GCA_000195205.2 Oxalobacteraceae bacterium IMCC9480
TAAGCGATGTCGTCGATGATGCCGATCTTGGCCGCGATCTGTTTCATGGCTTCGGCGGTGCGCGTGACGGCGTCGCCGCCCTCGACCGCTTCCTTGGCCGAGGTCGAGGCGATGCCATCGGTGACCTTGGCGTTCTCGGTATTTTGTGCCACCGAGGCTGACATCTGCTCGACCGAACTGCTGGTGCGCTCGACGCCGGAGGCTTGTTCGGAGGCAGATTGCGACAGGCTTTGTGCGGTCGAACTGACTTGCTCGGAGGCTGATGTCAAGGCATCGGCGGCATTGCGGACATCGCCGATGATGCTGGCCAGCTGCTCGCTGGTGGTGTTCGAGTATTCCTTGAGCTCGCCGAAGGTGCCGGCATAATCGCGGGTAATGCGCTGCGACAGATCGCCGGTCGACAAGGCTTTCAGCATGCGCACCACTTCATTGAGTCCGACTTCGCTGGTATCCATCAGCTTGTTCATGCCGCCGGCCAGCACCGCAAAAAAACCATCCTTGCCGGTGGCATCGATCCGATGCTTGAAGTTGCCCTCGGCCGCGCCTTGCACCACGTTCGCGATCTCGCCTTCGACCACCACTTCGGCGGTGCGGTCCTTCCACTCGACCACGGTACCCAGACGTTCATTGGCGGCATTGACGATCGGACTGGCCACCAGCGCCATCGTGCGCCCGCCGATCTTGATCTCGGTATGGTAGG
>AEPR01000859.1 GCA_000195205.2 Oxalobacteraceae bacterium IMCC9480
CCGCCACGCCATCCACCATTAACCCCGCCACAGCCCCCCGCCGCACCGTAATCAGATACGCACTATCCCGATACCGGTAGCGCAACTTGAACGTATCCCATCCCGCCGGCAGCAAAGGCACCAGATGCAACCGATCGACTTCCAGCGTAATCCCCAGCAGCGACTCGATGATCAGCCGGTACATCCAGCCCGACGAGCCGGTGTACCAGGTCCAGCCGCCGCGCCCGACATGCGGTGACACGGCATAGACATCGGCCGCGACCACGTACGGTTCGACTTTGTACAACGCGACCTCGTCGGCGGTGCGCGCATGGTTGACCGGATTGATCATGTCGAGCAATTCCCAGGCGCGCGCGCCATCGCCGAGTTTGGCGAAGGCCATGGCGGTCCAGATCGCGGCGTGGGTGTACTGGCCGCCGTTTTCGCGCACGCCGGGGACGTAGCCGCGGATGTAGCCGGGGTTCAGGTCGGAGGTGCTGAAGGGCGGATCGAGCAACTGGATCAGCGCGGCGTCGCGCCGCACCAGCCGCTGGTCGACCTGCTCCATTGCGTGCGCGGCACGGACCGGGTCGCCGGCACCGGACAGCACGGCCCAGCTTTGCGAGATCGAGTCGATCTGGCATTCGTCATTGCCGGCCGAACCGAGCGGCGTGCCGTCATCAAAATACGCGCGCCGGTACCAGTCGCCATCCCAGGCGTTGGCTTCGATATTGGTGCGCAACAGCGCGGCCTGTTCATGGCAGCGCGTGGCGAACGGCAGGTCGTCGACCAGGGTCGCGACTTCGGCAAAGCGCTGCAGCACGTCGACCAGGAAGAACGCCAGCCAGACGCTTTCGCCCTTGCCGTGTTCGCCGACCTTGTCCATGCCATCGTTCCAGTCGCACGAGCCGATCAGCGGCAAGCCGTGGCTGCCGAAGCGCAAGCCGTGTTCGATCGCGCGCACGCAGTGCTGGTACAGGCTGGCGGTGTCGGCCGAACGTTGCGGCAAGTCGTAATACGAATCCTCGCCGGCGGCGAGCGGCCGGCCTTCGAGGAAGTGCGTGAGTTCGTCGAGCACGCCACGGTCGCCGCTGGCGGTGACGTAGCGATGCGCTGCCAGCGGCAGCCACAGGTAATCGTCCGAGCAATGCGTGCGCACGCCGCGGTCGGCCGGTGGATGCCACCAGTGCTGGACATCGCCCTCGACAAACTGGTGCGCGGCGCAGCGCAACAGCTGGTCGCGCAGCAGCTGCGGTTCGGTGTGGATCAGCGCCATCGCATCCTGCAACTGATCGCGGAAACCGTACGCACCGCCCGACTGGTAATAGCCGCTGCGGGCCCACAGCCGGCAGGCGATGGTCTGGTACATCAGCCAGCCGTTGGCCAGCACGTTGACGGCCGCGTCGGGGGTCTCGATCTGCACTGCGCCCAGCACCTGAAGCCAGTGCGCATGCACCGCATCGAAGGCCGCGCGGGCCGGGCCGGTACCGCGGTTGCGCTGCACCAGGTCGCTGACATCGGCGCTGCGCCGGCCGGCCACGCCGAGCATGAAAATGACTTCGCGCTGCTGGCCATCGACCAGCTCCATCGGCACTTGGATCGCCGAGCACGGATCGAATCCGGCACCGGTCTTGCCGGACAAACGTACCCGGCTCAGCGCTGCCGGATTCTCCAGCGTGCCGTTGCGGCCGATGAATTCGGTGCGGTCGCCGGTGACGCTGCGCTGCGGTGTATCGACATCGAAGAAGGCGATGCGCTCGGCGAATTCGGTGTTGTACGGATTGCGTGCAAACAGCGCGCCGGTCAGCGGATCGAGCTCGGTGACGATATGCATCGACGACTTGGCGCGCAGGTCCGCCAGCACCCATTCGACATAGCCGGTGGCCGACATGCGGCGCGGCCTACCCGAGCGGTTGGTGACCTTCAGCACCGAATACTTGATCGCCGCATCGAGCGCGACATATACCCACAGTTCGGAATGGATGCCGTCCTGCTGGTGCTCGAAGACGCTGTAACCGAAGCCATGCCGCGTCTGGTAAGTGCCACTGCCGCGACACGGCAAGGGCGTCGGCGACCAGAACGCGCCGCTGTCGTCGTCGCGCAGGTAAAACGCTTCGCCGCTGCTGTCCGAGACCGGGTCGTTATTCCATGGCGTGAGGCGGAATTCATGCGCATTCTCGCTCCAGGTGTAGGCCTGTCCGCTCTCGGAAATCACGCTGCCGAAGTGCGGATTGGCCAGCACGTTGCTCCACGGTGCCGGCGTGCGCTGGCTGGCCGAGGTCGTGATCAGGTATTCGCGGCCATCCGCACTGAAGCCGCCTATGCCGTTGTCGAGCACGCGTTCGGCAGCGGGGATCGTTACCGGCGGCATGGCGGATGCATCGGGGGCCACGCGCAACGGCACCAGTGGCGGCACGCGCAGTTCGGGGATGCTACGCCGGTTGATCTGTTCGGCCAGCGTGCCGCGCTGGTCGCTCAGGATGGCGCGGGCCACCGACTTGATCAGGATGCGGTCTTCCGGCGCGATCTGTTCGGCCTGGCGCACGAAGATGCCGCCGGGCCGGTCGATCGCTTGCGCATCGATGCCGGAAGC
>AEPR01000858.1 GCA_000195205.2 Oxalobacteraceae bacterium IMCC9480
CAGCCGGTGGCGAAAGCCATAGCGGGATGAAGGGATAGGTCACACGTTCGATCCGTGTCGGGGGCACCATCACCAACTACTTGCCCACCGCGGACAAGGCAAGCGCAATACAGCGCGAACACTCTCTTACATCTTCCAGCTCACTCCATGTCGCTTGCCGTGCGTTACTGATGCAACGGTTACCAGCAGCGACGACTGCGTAACGTTAATCAGCTGCATCGCTTTCTAATGTGCTTTGCCGTACGGACAGCTACTTGCAGGATAAATATCCTACCCATATCTACAGGAGAAATCATGAAAACCACCGTCACCTTGGCCGCCACTGTCCTC
>AEPR01000857.1 GCA_000195205.2 Oxalobacteraceae bacterium IMCC9480
CCCGATTGCTTGGACCGACGATCAGCAGATGCCCTCCCGATTGATAAGTCACAACCGGTACAGGCTCAGGATCAGGCAGCGCAGCCGCAGCTAGTAGTGCGGCCATTTTTGGCAAACTATTTGCACTGTCCTTGCTCCAACCGCCTGTTTCGCGAATATTCACGAAACGAATTGGAGACACCGCAGATTGTTGACCCGCCAATTCCGAAAACAAGGCGCGCTCTTGGGTGCAAGCCACTACAACATCATCGACGCCACCGGCAACGGCCAGAAACGCACCGATTTCATGGCGGCACAACTCAGTCACTATCGGCAGTGGTTTGCCATTGCCAAGTACTGCCCCGAGTCGAGCCCCAGCGGCTTCGTCTAGCGGCATTGTCCGGTTACAGCTACAAACTTTGAATTGTGTGGTCAAAATGAAAACACCGCTTTTAATGGGTAATTGAATAAATCGTCAGAACTGAAAAAGTTTCGCTATTGTAGTCGCCAATGAGAAATAAATCATGACGCACCGCGGTATGAGGCGAAGGCCTGCTCTTGAGCCCATACTGGATTTTAAATAGGCAAATATATGCCGTTTTTTACTTAGCGATTACCAAGTCTGTGTGCTTTGCAAAGCGACGATCGAATAACGTTATGTTGATGCTGGCGTAACCAGATCTTGTGGCAGTGTTTCGCC
>AEPR01000856.1 GCA_000195205.2 Oxalobacteraceae bacterium IMCC9480
CGTTTGTCGGTGTGGATCTGGCGCGCGAATCGGCACCTAATGCGATGACGTTGCTGAAATTGCATCGCTTGCTGGAGACCAGCGAGTTGACGCAGCGTATGTTTATCTCCATCAACGCGACGCTGCCCGAGAAGGATCTGCTGATGCGCTCGGGCACCATCGTCAACGCCGCAATCATCACATCGCCTCCGTCGACCAAGAATACCGAACACAAGCGCGACTCCGACATACACCAGACGAAGAAACGCAACCAGTGGTACTTCGGCATGAAAACGCATATCGGCATCGATGCCGAAAACGGTAAGGTGCACAATCTGACCACCACTGCGGCGAACGTGGTCGACATTGTTGAGACGGCAGCGCTGCTGCATCGCTACGAAAAAACAGTGTTTGCCGATGCTGGCTACACCGGCCTGGCGAAGCGCGAAGAAATGAACGACGTCAAGGGGTACTGGCAGATTGTTTCCAAGGGCGGCACCATCAGGAAGGTCGACGAAAAGCACCCTCTGTGCGCCATTCTCGACGAACTGGAGCATGTCAAAGCGAGTATTTGGGCGAAGGTTGAGTATACGTTTCATCTGATCAAAAACCTCTTTCGTCATCGTAAAACTCGCTATTAGGGACGGAGGAAATACACCGCGCACGTTTTCATGTTGTTTAGTTTTAGAAATCTTGTAATCGCCAAAAAAGTATTGAAGTGGCATTCTCAAGCTCCGCCTACTGCGTGAAAAAAGAAAGGAAACAGCGGCACGTGTTCGCTTTTTTGCACGTATTTTTGGTTTTTCATCCGATTTTTTAACAATGAGATTTGGTTGTTGCTCTATCAGCTGTTTTTATTCTTGAATCCAGGCTTTATTTAGCGATTTTTTAGCCGAGCCAAGTATTGTTTATTACACATCAATAAATTCTAAAATCACTTAAAAACGTAGCAGATTTACTAAAAGAAAACATAGATTATAAAAGCACTTTTCCGAAAAGCAACATTTTGAATTGTTTTCTTTTACTATTGATAAAACAGGTTATCGATATTAAAATGTAAGAAGAACACCGTGTTGTCGGTCTACCTACGTATTGCACCAATATGGTGAAAAACCGTCAGTAATCGTAAAAAGTGCTGATCGGCAAGACTGCACCGGAAAAGACGTGGAAAAGATACTGAAAGACATTTTTCTACCGCAGTAGCCCATCATTTCTTTTTGTCAACGGAAAGCGATATATGTCTGACAACCTAATCGACACGACTTCATCAACGCGCCTAGCCGACGTTCGGTTC
>AEPR01000855.1 GCA_000195205.2 Oxalobacteraceae bacterium IMCC9480
CAATGCCCTTCGGTTATTGCACCCTACGGTCTTGGCGATGCGGAGTGACAACCGATCAGGTAACTGCACCGCGTGGGCACGGTGAAGCCGTGACCACCCTACATGCGCGTTATGACAGCACCGCCACCAATCCAGCAAGCGCCGCACAGAAACTGGCTGGCCAGCGCTCCGAATCCGCGCGCCGCGCGCTGATCGGCTATCCTGCGGCGGTTGCTCGCAGTTACCGCTTTCTCCCCCCACTTTGCCGAGTTGTCCATGCGTCCCATCGATCTGATCCGTTTGCTCTCCCTCGCCGCTATCTGGGGCGCGTCCTTCCTGTTCATGCGCGTCATCGCGCCCGTGCTGGGACCGCTGTGGACGGCTGAACTGCGCGTCGGTATCGCCGGACTGGTGATGCTGGCCTTCATGCTGGCGACCCGGCAGGCGATGCAGTTCAAGGCCAACTGGCGTCAGTACCTGCTGATCGGTGGCGTCAATTCGGCGCTGCCGGCGGCGCTGTATGCGTATGCGGCGTTGACACTGCCATCCGGCTATTCGGCGATCGTCAATGCGACCACGCCGCTGTGGGGCGCGCTGGTCGGCATCGCCGTGCTGGGCGAGACCATGACCCTGCGCAAGGCCATCGGTTTGCTGATCGGGATTTCGGGCGTGGCGCTGCTGGTGCGACTCGGGCCGGTGACGTTCACGCCGCAAGTGCTGCTGGCGGCATCGGCCTGTGCGCTGGCGGCGATCTGCTATGCCTGTTCGGGCGCGTATTCGAAACTGCGTGCCGCCGGCATCGCGCCGGGGCTGATGGCGACCGGCTCGCAGCTCGGCGCGGCGCTGGTGCTGATACCGGTGGTGCCGCTGTCGCCCTTGCGCGGCGAGCCGACGCTGCACATCCTGATGCTGGTCGTGGTGCTGGCGGTGCTGTGCAGCGCGGTGGCGTACTTCCTGTACTTCCGGCTGCTGGCCGATATCGGCCCGACGCGCAGCATGACGGTGACGTTTCTGATCCCGCTGTTTGCGTTGCTGTGGGGCGCGCTGTTCCTTGATGAAGTGATCAACCAGACCACGCTGGCCGGCTGTGCGCTGGTGGTGCTGGCGACCTGGCTGGTGACGTTCGGGCAGGGCACTGCAGCGCCGGTTAAATCGCGCTAACCAGAGACGGATCAACCAGCAGCGCCGGCAATACTCCACGCAACGCATTGCACAACACCAGCCGGTCGGCCTGCTGCAGGTCGGCCAGCGTCAGCGTGCGTTCACTGGCATCCCACTGCGGATCGTCCAGCAACTGTGCGCGCAGTACGCCCGGCAGCACACCGGCCGACAGCGGCGGCGTGAACCAGCGGCCGTCGATCTGCGCGAACACATTGCTGCGCGCGCCTTCGGTGACTTCGCCGCGCTCATTACAGAACAGCATGTCGAACGCGCCCTGCGCTTCGGCCGCGCGCCAGGCAGCATCGTACTGCGCACGTTGCGTGGTCTTGTGCCGCAGGAACAAGTCGGCCGAGGCGGTCGGCTGCCCAGCCAGCAACAGCCGCGCGACACCCGGCCAGGGCTGCAGCACGCCGGTCGTGACGGTGCAGTGACCGTCCCAGTCCAGCGCCAGGCGCAGACGGTGCGGCTGGTTGTCGGGCAACGCGGCGCAGGCTTGCAGAACGCTCGCGCGCAGCGCCTCCCCGTCGCAGGCAAAGCCGAAATACGCGGCCGATGCCATCAAGCGGCGCAGGTGCCGCGCCAGCAATGCACAGCCGCCATCGCGCGTGACCGCCATCGTTTCGAACAGCGCGAAGTCATTCGGCATCGCGGTCAGGAAGCGTGCCTTCAGTGCGCATTCGGCATGCTCGTCGGCGGCGATGCTGTCGAAGACGATGCCGGCACCGATGCCCATTTCGCCACGGCGCACTCCGCTGGCGTCCGGTGCCTGCAGCACCAGCGTGCGGATCGGCACCGACAGGCAGAAATTACCGACGCCCTGCCCGGCCTGCGCGGCATCGAACCAGCCGATCGCGCCGGTGTAGATACCGCGGGCATCAGGTTCGAGTTCGCGGATGATCTGCATCGTGCGCAACTTAGGCGCACCGGTGATCGAGCCGCACGGGTAGATCGCGTCGACCACGTGATCGAGCGTGGCATCGGGATGCAGGCGGGCGGTGATGGTCGAGGTCATTTGCAGCACATCGGAAAAGCGCGTGACCTCGAACAGCTGCGGTACGGCGACCGACCCGAGCGCGGCGATGCGGCTGAGGTCATTGCGCAGCAGGTCGACGATCATCAGATTTTCGGCGCGGTTCTTCGGGTCGGCGGCCAGCCGGGTGGCGCTGGCCGCATCCTGCAGCGGGTCGCCGGTGGCCGGTGCGGTGCCCTTCATCGGTTGCGCCAGCAATGCGCCATCGACATGCCGGACGAACAGCTCGGGCGACAACGACAGCAAGGCCGTGCCATCCGGCAGCGCCACCAGCGCGCCATACGGCACCGGCTGGCGCGCGCGCAGGCGCAGGTACAACGCAGCCAGCGTACCGAAGGCATCGAAGCGCACGCGGTAGGTGTAATTGACCTGGTAGGTATCGCCGGCGGCGATGTAGCTGCGGATGCGCGCAAGGTGCTGCGTGAAGGTCGCGTCATCGATGCTGTCGTGCAGACCGGCGACGCCGGCCGGTGCGCTGCCGGCGCGGGCTTGCAGCCAGTCGTGGGCGGCGGCGGCGGACAACTGCTGACACTGCGCAAACAGCAGCACTTGTGCCAGCGCGCCGGTGCCGGCGCGGGGTGCCACGCCGTGCATCGCGGCACCCAGTTCGTAGGTCATCAGCAGCACTGCATGCTGGCCCGCTTGCTGCAATCCGGCCAGCAATGCCGGCAACTCTTCGGGCGTCTCGCACGACAGGGTGCGCAGCCAGCCGGTGTAGAGCCGCGAGCGCGGTTCGGTGGCACTGGCACTGCTGTCGTCGAGCAATGCAAAAGCATCTGCAAAGTGGTCAGTCGTCATGGTCGGCAATCCGTGAGCGCAAGCGGTGCAGGTGGCCGGCCAGCCGTTTGACGGAGCGGACCTTGACGTCGATACCGGCCGGACGCTTGACGAAGGTCGATGGCCCGGCACGGTGCGCGACAGGCAGGTACTGCGTCACCAGCACCGTGCGGATACCGAGCACGCGGGCTGCTTTCAGGTTCATCGGGGTGTCTTCGACCAGCACGCAGCGGCTGGCATGCAAGCCTTCGCGCGCCAGCAGTTTGCGCAGCATCGGCCGCGATGGCTTGGGCCGCAGCTGGCCATGCACGCGCATCGATTCGATCGCCACGTGGCGGGCAAAATGGCGCTGCAGGCCGAGGTGGCGCATCACGTCCTGCGAATAGCGCCTGGGCGCGTTGGTCAGCAGGATCTTGCGTCCCGGCAGGCGGCGCAGCAATCCGGCCAGACCGCGTTCGGCGCGTATCATCGAGGGCAAGTCGTCGAACCGGTGGGCTTCGTGCAGGAAGGTGTCGGGGTGCATCCGGTGATGCTTGACCATCCCGAGCAGCGTCGCGCCGTAGCGCTGCCAATAGGCAATCCGGGCCGCATCGACATCGGCCGGCGTGGCCGGCGCGCCGGCATCCGACAGCACCTGCGCAATCACCCGGTTCATGTTGACGTTGATGGCCGGGAAGATCGCATGCGACGCATCGTGCAAGGTGTTGTCGAGGTCGAACAGCCAGGTTATCCCCATGATTTTTTTCTGAAAGCGTGCATGCGTATTGCCTTGATGGTTATCTCGTTGGTGTTGCTTGCCTGTAGTCACGCGCTGGCGCGACCGGCGACCGCCAATCCCGCATCGGCCATCCCGTCGCGCGGCACTTTGTACCGCGCCACGCAGCATGGTCAGACTGTCTGGCTGTTTGGCACCGTGCATGTCGGGCAGGCGTCATTCTATCCGCTCGAACCGATTGTCATGCGCGCCCTCGCCGGGGCCGATCAGCTGGTGCTTGAGCTCGATCCGGCCGACCAGCCCGCCTTGCGCGCGGCGTTCGTGCGGCATGGCATGCTGGCATCGCCGCAGACCATCGGACAGGTCATCCCGGCCGACACGCAACGGCAATTGCAGCAAGTGCTGGACCGGCTGGACATGGCACCGGGGGCCGTCGCCGGCATGAAGCCGTGGGCCATCGCCAACCTGTTGCTGGCACTCACGCTGGAACGCCAAGGCTATGGGCGCGAACAGGGCATCGAGCTGTATCTGCAGGCACAGGTACCGGGCACGCCGGTGCTGGCGCTGGAGAGCGCCGACTACCAGCTCGGACTGTTCGATACCCTCGATGCGGCGCAGCAGGCGCAGTATCTGCGCGAATGTCTGGAGTCACTGCTCGATGGCAAAACCGACCAGCAAGCGGCGACGATGATGGAGGCCTGGGGACGCGCCGACGGGGCGACGCTGGACCGGCTGACCGCAGAAGAACTGGCCGAACCGACCGTGACAGCGCGCTTCACGCAAGATGTCTTGCTGGCGCAGCGCAATCCGCTACTGGCCGCTGCGATCACGCGGCTGGGACAGCGTGGCAAAACGCAGTTCGTGGCAATCGGCTTGCTGCATCTGAGCGGACCCGACGGCGTGCCGGCATTGCTGGCACGGCGCGGGTATCGGGTAGAAAAAATCTACTGATGCGTCAGTTTTTTTGACGCGCCTGAAGCCGGAGTGACTTTCCGGAACAGACGCGCTGAGACAAAGTCCTGCTGCACTCCGGCTACAGCGCGCCTGTCAGCACCGGTCAGGTACCCGGGGCGGCCAGATAAGCGGCAAGATCAGCCGCATTTTGCGTCGTGATACTGCCCTTCAGGAAGCCCATGCCACCGGTGTTGTTGTTGATCGCACCGGTGATCACACCCGGTGCGTTGGCCCCCTTCAAGATCCGATTGATGTTGGCCACCGGTGACGCACCGTGACAACCGGCGCAATTGGCTCCGTACAAGGCTTTGCCGGACACGGCTGAGGCTGCTGGCGCTGCTGGTGCTGCCGGTGCTGCCGGTGCCATCGGTGGTGGTGCCGGTGCTACTACCGGAGGCGTGGGTGCAGGTGCTGGCGGCGTCGGCGCTGGTGGTGTTACCGG
>AEPR01000854.1 GCA_000195205.2 Oxalobacteraceae bacterium IMCC9480
CAGCGCGCGGCCGATCGCCAGCATTTGCTGTTCGCCGCCGGAGAGATTGCCGGCCAGTCCATCGCGACGGTTTTTCAGGACCGGGAACAGCGCGTAGACCCATTCGAGATCCTTGGCCACGCCGCTCTTGTCCTTGCGCGCATAGGTGCCCAGCGCCAGATTTTCGCTCACGGTCAGCGTGGTCAGGATGGCGCGGCCTTCGGCGACTTGCACGACGCCGCGACCGACGATCTGGTGCGGCGCCAGCTTCGTCAGGTCAGCGCCATCGAACATCACCTTACCGCCGACGGTTTTCAGCAAGCCGGATATCGCCAGCAACGCGGTGCTTTTACCGGCACCATTGGCACCGACCAGCGCCGTGATTTCGCCTTCATGCAGGACCAGATCAATGCCCTTGACGGCGGCGATCTGTCCGTACGAGACGGCCAGGTCGTTGACCTGCAGGATCGCGCTCATGCTTCTTCCTTGCCGAGGTAGGCTTCGATGACTTCGGGGTTGTTCTTGATCTCGGACGGCGTGCCTTCGGCGATGATGCGGCCGAAGTTGAGCACCGCGATGCGGTCGCACAGGCCCATCACGAAACGCATGTCGTGCTCGATCAAAAAGATCGTGTAGCCGCGTTCCTTGATGTTGACGATCTCGGCCATGAGGTCGCTTTTTTCGGACGGGTTCATGCCGGCTACCGGTTCGTCGAGCAGCAGCAGTTTCGGTTCGGTGGCCAGTGCACGGGCAAATTCGAGCCGGCGCTGTTCGCCGTAGGACAGGCTTTCGGCCAGCATGCCGGCCTTGTGGTCCAGCCGCACCCACGACAGCAATTCACGCGCGCGTTCGCGCGCTTTTGCTTCGGCATTACGGAAAGTCGCGAGGTTCAGCAGCAAGCCGGCAAAGCTGTAATCGAGATGGTCATGCATGCCGACGATGACGTTTTCAAGCAGCGTCATTTCCTTGAAGATGCGGATGTTCTGGAAGGTGCGCGCAATCCCCAGTTCGGTGATCTTGTGCGGCGCGACCGCACCGAGGTTCTTGCCATTGAAAACGAT
>AEPR01000853.1 GCA_000195205.2 Oxalobacteraceae bacterium IMCC9480
TTTGCTTTGGAGGGGTGTGGTCTGGGCATGGGCCGGCAGGGCCAACAGCAGCGCAATCAGCGGGAGAAAAATCGAAGTCATGGCGGTCAGGGCGAAGCCGTGACGGGAGCTTGAAGGTGTCATGGAATTGAACGTTTGTCGTGCCAGCAGGCGCAGGGTATGCCGATAACAGGCAGCGCCGACTATCGGTTTTTGAATGCTACCGGTGTATTTGGCCAGGCGACCGCCATATCGACAATGCACGGATTGACGCAGGCGGGCACACAACATTCCACAACAGATCGCCCATGCCGACAATCGATGGCGCTCATCGTCCGTGTCATGGGCGCACTCCGTAGGCGCTGACCTTGCTCCTGTAGGGTGGG
>AEPR01000852.1 GCA_000195205.2 Oxalobacteraceae bacterium IMCC9480
CGTCCGGCTAGTGGATGTCCGGACTAACGCCGAGCGTGACTGGGTCGGCAAAGTCGGTATTGCGGAAGCTCAGCATCTTGCCGTGCAATGGAGTTTGTATCCAGGCTCCGTTCCCAATCCGCATTTCATGGAGGAACTTTCTGCCGTGACCAGCGTAGACACCATCATCCTGTTCCTGTGCCGTTCCGGCGTCCGCTCGCGCCACGCAGCGAAACTCGCCACCGAATCCGGTTACCGGCATTGCTTCGACATTCTGGAAGGGTTCGAGGGCGACCGCGATACCGACGGCCATCGCAAGACGGTGGCGGGCTGGTGCAAGGCGGGATTGCCGTGGATAGGCGCTTAACCGCCCGCGACTTGCTGCAAGCCGAGGATGCGCTTGCGTACAAAATTGATGTGACTGCGCAACCCGTACAACTCTTCGGCAAACGACAACGGGATCGATATCTGATTCACCTTTTCCTCGATCTGGTTGAGCCGGGCAAGCTGGTCGGCATAGACTTCCTGACGCCGGGGTGGCGACACGCCTTCAATAGCCTGCTCGACTGCCCGCAACTGGCCATACCAGCGATAGACCCGTGAACGCACCTTCCACACATACAGTGGCGGCACGATGCGTGACAGCGGAATGAATAGCGCACCGACAGCAACGACGACGACCCACATGCGTTCCATGAAACTCGACAGCCAGAACGGAAAGTAGTGCTGCAGAAATGACGGGCCGGTCTGATAGAACTTCGCTGCG
>AEPR01000851.1 GCA_000195205.2 Oxalobacteraceae bacterium IMCC9480
CTCGGCACCACGCTGGCCGCTGGCCGGAGCGTCCCTGTCAATAACGTATCCATGACCCAGCGCAACTGCTACCAGAAAGCATTGGAAATCAATCCGGGCTACCCCCATGCGCAAGCTGCATTGCAACGCCTCGACCAGGCAGAAGCCGCCGATGCCGCATCCACCGCCATCGTCGCGCAGCAGGCCAGCACGTCGGCCGCACACGCTTCCAATCTGGCGACCCTCGCCGCCGCCGTCGCCAGCCACGACATCCGGCTGACCAGCGTCGAGCGGCGCCTCGACACCCACGACCGCATGCTCACCCATCTGCAAAACGACATCGCCCGCCAACTCGATGCGCCCGCGCTACCGGGCCGGTCAGCCTTGCCTGACAATCCGCACCTGCTGGCCTACCACCTGACCTTCCGCAAATCGATGGCGCTGCTGTACACGACCACGCAGATGATCAGCAACCAGGTGGTGCGGCGCGATGATCCGCTTCTGGCGTCGGCGTTGAAAGCGATTGCGCAGTCGATACCGGTACCTTTCCTGGGAGCGGCGGTCGGTGCGCTGGCCGGCGCGGTGAACTGGAGCGCCCATAACCGGGCGGGCACGATGGCCACACGCACGCAGTCGCGGCTCGGCGAGGCCTCGGCCTTCACCCATCTTGCCCACGATGTCGCCAGCAAATTGTGCAACGATCCCCAGTACCGGCAAGATTTGCTGGACCTGGTGCCGGATCGGGAGCTGGCCGACACCTCGGCGTCGGGCAGCAGCATGTTGCAACGACTGGGCCTGACCCGCCTGAATCCGGCCGAGACGCGGGTGCAAAGCCAGGCCGAAAGCGATGTAAAACGGCTATCCCGGGCGCTGCAGGCAGACCACAACAGTTCAGCCTTGCAGGACGCCACCCGCGCGCTGCATGCCGACGATATCGTACCGATGTCGCAATGGATGAGCGCGCATGTGCTGGGGCGCACTGCCACGGCGGTGATCGCACCGATGGCGCAGCTGAGCGTGCGTACGGTCAGCAACCCGCATCATCCGGCACTGATCGCGGAGCTGGTCGAAGATGGATTTCTGCACCGGGGCGGGACGACGCCGGACAGTCCGCCTAGTCTGCGCAACCTGCGCATCATGGGCCGGTCGACGAATCCTGATGAGATCACTGCGGCAGCCACGGCCTTTTACGAACGGACGGTAGCGAAGGGGTTGCAGGCGTAAGGGACGCGGGCTAGCGCTAGATTGATCTGGTCGCCGGTGCGTTGCTTCTGGTTAAACGCCGGCCTTGCAGCCATGCGTAGAAACTCGCGATTTCTGTACACGTCGAGCCAGATAGACGTAGAAGGTAGGCTTTTTACGTATGTCCAGGTTTGCCTTTCCAAGGGATGGCTGGAAAGTAAATCGGCGGG
>AEPR01000850.1 GCA_000195205.2 Oxalobacteraceae bacterium IMCC9480
GGCAAACGGTTGGAATTGGCGGGCATTTCCCCGGTTCGCGCGCGTGGGCACAGCCCGCCAAAGCCCGGCGGGCGAGCATCCCGCAAATTTGTGGCAGCGCGACGTGCCAATCACGCCCACGCGTTGATCAACGCCCCGCCTTGCGCGATCAAAAATTCCTTCAGCATCAGTGCCGCCGGCGCATGTCGCTTCGAGCGCAGATGCGTTACATGCCAGTGCCGCACCAGCGGCAACCCGACGATATCGAGCAGCGCCAGATGACCCGCCGCCAGTTCATGGCGCACCGTGCGCAGCGACAAAAAAGTCAGGCCCATGCCGGCCATGACGGCTTGCTTGATTGATTCGTTGCTGGGCATTTCCATGACGATCTTCGGCGTGACCGCGTGTTCGGCAAACAGGCGCTCCATCGCGTCGCGGGTGCCGGAGCCGGCTTCGCGCACCACGAAGTCGGCACCCTCGAGGATCGCCAGCGGCGCTTGCCGGCGGCGTGACAACGGATGATTGGGCGCGCTGACGATGCCCAGCGGATTGGTCGCAAACACCGTCGACGAGCACACCTTGGTATCCGGCACGTGACCCATGATGAGCAAATCGAGCTCATTGCGCTGCAAGAGTCGCAGCATGTTTTCGCGGTTATGGATTTGCAGTGCGATCTCGATATCCGGGAACTGCTTGCGAAACTGCACCAGCAGCATCGGCACAAAATACTTGGCGGTGCTGACTACGCCCAGGTCGATTTTGCCGCGCCGCATGCCGCGCAGATCAGCCACCGACTCGTCGAGCTGGCGCAGTTGCGCGACCGCCGCCTGCGCAAATTCCTGCACCTCGCGCCCGGCCGCGGTCAGCCGGATCGTGCGTCCGTAGGCTTCGACCAGCGCAATGCCGAGGGCTTCTTCGAGTTGCTTGAGCTGCATCGAGACCGCCGGCTGGGTCACGTGCAAAGATTCAGCCGCCCGGGATACCGACCCGGTGCGGGCGATTTCAAGGAAGGTGTCGAGCTGGCGCAGCGTGTAGTGGCGCATCGGTTTCATCAGCCTTAAGTGATAGGAATCTCGGAAATGCTTATTAGACCTTATCGGTCCGGCTTCGTATAGTTTGATCAGGACAGCAACATTCCCTTGCACCGACGAGCCACCGGAGAACCGCCATGAGCCTGACCGATACTTTCAACGATACCCGCAGCGTCAACGACGCCATCCAGATCACCGACCAGAAAAAACGCTACTCGGCCGGCGTGCTGAAGTACGCCCAGATGGGTTACTGGGATAGCGACTACGTGCCCAAGGCCACCGACCTGCTGGCGCTGTTCCGGATCACGCCGCAAGACGGTGTCGATCCGATCGAAGCCGCTGCTGCCGTGGCCGGCGAATCGTCGACGGCGACCTGGACCGTGGTCTGGACCGATCGCCTGACGGCCTGCGACATGTACCGCGCCAAGGCCTACCGGGTTGATCCGGTACCGAACAATCCCGGTCAGTATTTTTGCTACGTGGCGTATGACCTGTCGCTGTTCGAGGAGTGCTCGATCACCAATGTCGCCGCCTCGATCATCGGCAACGTGTTCAGCTTCAAGCCATTAAAAGCGGCGCGGCTGGAAGACATGCAGTTCCCGGTTGCCTACGTGAAGACTTTCCCCGGTCCGCCGACCGGCATCATCGTCGAGCGCGAACGCCTCGACAAGTTCGGCCGGCCGCTGCTGGGCGCGACCACCAAGCCCAAGCTCGGCCTGTCGGGTCGTAATTACGGCCGCGTGGTCTACGAAGGTTTGAAGGGCGGACTCGATTTCATGAAGGATGACGAGAACATCAACTCGCAACCGTTCATGCACTGGCGCGACCGTTTTCTGTTCGTGATGGATGCCGTCAACAAGGCCTCGGCGGCAACCGGCGAAGTCAAGGGCAGCTATCTGAACGTCACTGCCGGCAACATGGAAGAGATGTATCGCCGCGCCGAATTTGCCAAGGAGCTCGGCTCGATCGTGATCATGATCGACCTGGTGGTCGGCTGGACCGCGATCCAGTCGATGTCGAACTGGTGCCGCCAGAACGACATGCTGCTGCACATGCATCGGGCCGGCCATGGCACTTATACCCGGCAAAAGAACCACGGCATTTCGTTTCGCGTGATTGCCAAATGGCTGCGCCTGACCGGCGTCGATCATCTGCATACCGGCACTGCCGTCGGCAAGCTCGAAGGCGATCCGATGACGGTCCAGGGCTATTACAACGTCTGCCGCGATGCGCAAACCGTGGTCGACCTGCCGCGCGGGATTTTCTTTGAGCAGGACTGGGGTGCCTTGCGCAAGGTGATGCCGGTGGCGTCCGGCGGCATCCATGCGGGACAGATGCACCAGCTGCTGCACCTGTTCGGCGACGACGTGATCCTGCAATTTGGCGGCGGCACCATCGGCCATCCGCAAGGGATACAGGCCGGCGCGGTGGCCAACCGCGTCGCGCTCGAAACCATGGTGCTGGCCCGCAACGAGGGACGCGACATCGAGAACGAGGGTCCGCAAATCCTGCGCGACGCGGCGCGCTGGTGCAGCCCGTTGCAGGCCGCGCTCGATACCTGGGGCGATGTCAGCTTTAACTATGCGTCGACCGACACGTCGGACTTCACGCCGACGCCGTCGCTGAGCTGAACACACCACTGCATTTTCTGACCGATTTCAAGGAGCCATCATGCGCATCACCCAAGGTACGTTTTCCTTCCTGCCCGACCTGACCAACGAACAGATCACCAAACAGATCCAGTACTGCCTCGACAAGAACTGCGCCATCGGCATCGAGACCACCGACGATCCGCATCCCCGCAACACCTACTGGGAAATGTTCGGCATGCCGATGTTCGACCTGCGCGACGCTGCCGGCATCCTGGCCGAAATCGAGCAGGCGCGCCGGACTTTTCCTAACCATTACATCCGCGTCATGGCCTTCGATTCGACTCACACGGTGGAATCGGTGGTGATCTCGTTCATCGTCAACCGGCCGAAAGACGAACCCGGTTTCCGGCTGGTGAGGCAGGAATTCG
>AEPR01000849.1 GCA_000195205.2 Oxalobacteraceae bacterium IMCC9480
ATGATCGGCTCAGGCATCTTCGCCCTGACAGGCCAAATCGCTCAACTCGCAGGGCCCATGTTTCCATTAGCGTTTGTGGTCGGGGCCATCATCAGCGGATTTAGCGCCTACAGTTACATACAGATGTCAAACGCCTGGCCGTCTTCGGGTGGGGTCGCAATGATCCTGCAGAAGTGTTACGGGTCTGGTGCTGTCGCCGCGGGTGCGGCTTTGCTGATGGCGCTCAGCATGGTCATT
>AEPR01000848.1 GCA_000195205.2 Oxalobacteraceae bacterium IMCC9480
TACCGGCGGGCGGGGTGAGGCTGGAAGAAAGGTCGTTCAAGATCGGCATGCTTTCCTGATCAGTGCTGGGGCCGGATTGCCAGCGTTGCCGGAGAATTCTGGAGAGTAATGGCGGAGTTTAATGCCGGAAGCCTGCTTTTGATGGGTTTATTTGTTTGCCATCATTGATGGAAGCGGATCAATGGTGCCTAGGGAAAACCTTGCCGCTGCTGGATAATCGGTTTTTTTATTTGATTGCCAGGCACCATGTTCGATACTTCGCTCTACAACACGCCTGAAATCCTCGACTTGCTCACGCTGGTGCCCGGCGGCACCGATCGCTTTATCGGCCAGAGTCATTTCATGGGCAGCCCGAACGTGTTCGGCGGTCAGGTGCTGGGTCAGGCCCTGCACGCAGCGGCGCAGACCGTGCCGCTGCGGCGCGCGCACTCGCTGCATTCACTGTTTATCCTACCGGGCAATCACCGTTTGCCGATCGAGTTCGAGGTCGAGCGCGTGCGTGATGGCGGCAGCTTCAGCACGCGCCGCGTCGTCGCCTTCCAGGAAGGCAAGCGTATTTTCGTGATGTCGGCCTCGTTCCAGGATGACGAAGTTGGCTTGTCGCACCAGAAGCCGATGCCGCAGGCACCCGCCCCGGATACCTTGCCATCGGCGATTGCCGGCTGGAAAGCGCGGGCCGAGGCGGGAGGCCGGCAATTCGTGCAGGCTCCGGCGGATTTTCGGGTGGTCGGTGGTGCCGACCTGTATGGCAATCCTTCGCGCGAGACCGGCAAGCAGGTCTGGGTGCGCGCGCCGATGCCGCTACCCGATGCACCGCTGGTGCACGAAGCGCTGTTCGCCTACCTGTCCGATTACAGTTTTCTGGTGACGGCCCTGCAACCGCACGGCGTGATGCTGGGCGATCCCCGATTGCAGATCGCCAGTCTCGACCATACGATCTGGTTTCATCGACCGTTCCGGATGGATCAATGGCTGCTGCTGTGCATGGACAGTCCGAATGCCTCGGGCGGACGCGGGCTGGTGCTGGCGTCGGTGTATGACCAGCAGGGACAGCTGGTGGCCACGATGGCGCAGGAGGGATTGATGCGGGTGCGCGAGAAAAAAGGCTGACAGGTCCGATCGACCTGTCAGCGCTGATTCAGTCACAACTGGTAGGCGTCAGCGAGCGCGCCCGGTAGGCTTCGATGAAGTCATCGAAACTGCCGCTCTGGTCGTGTTCGATGCGGGTCTGTTCGTCGATCGAGTTGCGCGCCAGTCGGGCGAATTCGTCGAGCTGGGCGCTCGTCAATGGCCGTGCCTTGAACTGCGCCGCATGCGCCTGGCTTTGCGCCAGCGAAAATTTCATGAACGAATTGTCATGCGCGCGCAGCGCATCGAGTACCCGCGCCGATGGCGTGCAATCCGGGTCACGCAACTTGGCGCGCTGCTTGTCGAGCGAGGCGTGGTGCGCGCCGTCGTCGCGCTGTGCATCGAGCAGCGTGGCCGCGGCTTCGATCCGGTCCAGCAATTCCAGACCCCAGTCCTGCAGCGGCACTGCGGCGCCGTCGCGCTGCAAGGTCAGGCCGGGCAAGCGACCGCGCTTGACGGTGTCGGCAAAATTGTCGGTGTTCTCGCGGCCTTCTCCGGCGCTGGTCAGCGGGCTGTCATCGAGCGCACAGAACAGCAGGAACGCATCCATGAAGCGGCCCGTGTCGAGGTTCAGACCCATCGCTTCGAACGGGTCGATGTCGAGGCAGCGCACTTCGATGTATTGCACGCCGCGCGCGCACAACGCTTCGACCGGCCGTTCGCCGCTGTTGATGACGCGCTTGGGGCGGATGGTCGAGTAGAACTCGTTTTCGATCTGCAGCACGTTGGTGCTGATTTGTATCCACTCGCCATCGCCGTCACGCCGGGTGCCCAGCGCGACATAGGCCGGGAACGGTTGCTTGACCGCGCGCACCAGGTTTTGCATGTAGCTGGCCAGGTCGTTGTAGGGCGGCACCAATCCGGCCTGGGCATTGTTCTGGTAACCGAGGTCGCTCATGCGCAGGCTGGTGGCATGGGGCAGGTACAGCGTGTCGTCGGACAGCACGTCGAGCTGGTGTGGTTTGCCGCGCAAGAAGTCACTGGCCAGCGCCGGCGAGGCACCGAACAGATACATCAGCAGCCAGCTGTAGCGCCGGAAATTGCGGATCAGCGCGATGTAGCTTTCGGACTGGTAATCGGTGGCCGTGCCGGGCGTATTTTCGGCTTTCTGCAGTACCGGCCAGAGCGCTTCCGACAAGGAAAAATTGTAGTGGATGCCGGCGATGCATTGCATCGCCTTGCCATAGCGCAGCGCCAGCCCGCGCCGGTACACATGCTTGAGCATGCCGATGTGCGAGCTGCCGTACCAGGCGATCGGGATCGTTTCCTCGTCGGGCAGATGGCAGGGCATCGACTCGCTCCACAGCAGTTCGTCGGGACTGACCGTATAAAAATAGCGATGCGCGGCATCGAGCTCGGTCAGCGCTTCGGCGATGTCATGCTCGGCCGGGGTGATGAATTCAAGCAGGGATTCGGAGTAATCGGTGGTGATGGTCGGATGGG
>AEPR01000847.1 GCA_000195205.2 Oxalobacteraceae bacterium IMCC9480
CTTGCTGTTCGGTGCGGGTCGACAGGTCCAGATTACCGGCGGCGATTTCGCTGGAAGCCGTGGCGATCGTATCGGTGCCGTGGCGCACGTCGCCGACGATCTTGACCAGGCTGTCGTTCATGTCTTTCAGGGCCTGCATCAGCTGGCCGGTTTCGTCTGTGGTGGCGACATGGATGGTGCTGGTAAGGTCACCGGAGGCAACGCGCCTGGCCACCGTTACGGCAACGTTCAGCGGCGCAGTAATCGAGCGGGTCAGGCGCCAGGCCAGCGCGATGCCGATCAGTAACGCGATCGCACTAATCAGTAGCAAAGTCATCCTTGCACTCTGTGCGGCGGCCTTTGCCGCAGCGGCGGTGGCGCTGGTTTCGGTTTGCAGGACTTGTTCGAATGCGACGACATGGGCACTGACCTGGATCAGCAATGGCATGCATTCCTGGGTGATGTTCTTGACGGCTTCGGCGGTTCTCTGGGTCGTGGCCAGCACGACGATGTTGTTCGCTATTGGCAGGTAGCGTGCTTCCA
>AEPR01000846.1 GCA_000195205.2 Oxalobacteraceae bacterium IMCC9480
GCCGTCGATGACGCCGATGATGTCGACGATTTTGCGTGCCGACGTATTGATCGATCCCATCGTGTCGACGACCTGCGCCACGACCTCGCGACCTTTGAGCGCCACCTGCGACGCGCTCTCCGCGAGCTGGTTGGCCTGGCGCGCATTGTCGGCATTCTGTTTGACGGTACTGGTCAGTTCTTCCATCGACGAAGCGGTTTCTTCGAGTGAACTGGCTTGCTGTTCGGTGCGGGTCGAC
>AEPR01000845.1 GCA_000195205.2 Oxalobacteraceae bacterium IMCC9480
TCGGTGGTGCATTCGCGTGGGCACGATACCTCCGTGCCCACACGACGGGGGAGCGCATCATGGCTGATGGCATGCGCCGCAAAACGGGCCGCTTTGACGAGCTCTATGCTGAACGCGATGAGGTGCACGACGAGAGTCTGCTCGATCGCGCCGGTAGCGCCATCACCGGCTGGCTGGACCGGGCGTGGCGCTCGCGCCGGTCGCGGGTGCGCGCGATCGTGCAGCAGGTCGTACCGTTCGAGGCGCCGCTGCGCGCACTCGATGCCGATGGCTTGCGCGAACTGGCGCGCGAGCTGGCGCAGCAATTGCGCCGCGAAGGTTTGCGCGATGCGCTGGTGGCGCAGTCTTTTGCGCTGGTGCGCGAGGCGGCCGACCGGGTGCTGGGGATGCGTCATTTTGATGTCCAGCTGATAGGCGGCCGGCTACTGCTCGATGGCATGGTCGCCGAGATGGAAACCGGCGAAGGCAAGACCCTGACCGCGACGCTGCCGGCCTGCACGGCGGCGCTGGCCGGTCGCCTCGTGCATGTCATCACGGTCAACGATTATCTGGTCGCGCGCGACCACGCGCAGATGCAGCCGGTGTACGCGGCGCTGGGCATCACGTCGGCGGCGGTGACCTCGGAGATGACGCATGAACAGCGCCAGTTGGCGTATGCCTGCGACGTCGTCTATTGCACTAACAAGACCGTAGTGTTCGATTATCTGCGCGACCGCATCGTGCTCGGCAGCCAGGCCGACACGCTGCATCTGCGGCTGGAAAAACTCTCCGGTGGCGATACCCGCAGCAGCCGTTTGTTGTTACGCGGCCTCGGTTTTGCCATCGTCGATGAAGCCGACAGCGTGCTGGCCGACGAAGCCGGCACGCCGCTGATCATCTCGGCCGAAGTGTTCTCGCCCGGCGAAGCGGAGCTGGCGCTGCAAGCCATCACGCTGGCGCGCCAGCTGGTCGAGGGCACCCATTACCGCGTGCTGGCCGGCGAGCGCCGCATCGAGATGACCGAGCCGGGGCACGCGCAGGTGCTGGACCTGTGCAGTTCGCTGGGCGGGGTCTGGACGATGACCTTGCGGCGCGAAGAAGTGGTGCTGCAGGCGCTGACCGCGCTGCAGCTGTTCCGGCGCGACGAACACTATCTGGTGCGCGACGGCACCATCCAGGTCATCGATGAATTCACCGGTCGCGTGATGGCCGACCGCTCGTGGGGACAGGGTCTGCACCAGCTGATCGAACTCAAGGAAAACTGCGCCATCACGCCGCGCAAGGAACCGCTCGCACGCATCAGTTACCAGCGTTTTTTCCGGCGCTACCAGCAGCTGTCGGGCATGAGCGGGACCGCCTCGGAAGTCGCCGGCGAGCTGGGCAGCATTTACGGATTGGCAGTGGTGAAGGTGCCGACCAACCGCGACAGCCGGCGTGTGCAGCAGGCCGACAGGGTGTTCGCCAGCGATGACGAAAAATGGCAGGAAATCGTCACCGCCATCCTGCGTCACCACGCGCGCGGTGCGCCTGTGCTGGTCGGCACGCGCTCGGTGGCGGCGTCGGAATGGCTGAGTGATTTGCTGCAGGCGCGCGGTGTCGCGCACAGCGTGTTGAATGCCAAGCAGGACGATGCCGAAGCCGCCATCGTCGCCGGTGCCGGCCAGCCCGGCTGCATCACGATCGCCACCAACATGGCCGGTCGCGGCACCGATATCAAGCTGGCAGCCGAAGCCGTCGCATCGGGCGGTTTGCACGTGATCCTGTCGGAGCGCCACGAAGCCGGCCGCATCGACCGCCAGATCGCCGGTCGCTGTGCGCGCCAGGGCGACCCCGGCCATGTCGAGGCGATCCTGTCGCTGCAGGATGCGCTGCTCGCGCCGTACACGGGCGGGCTGTCGGGATGGCTGGCAGCGCGCCTGCTGCGCTCGGAGCGCAGCCGCAGTCGCTGGATCCGCCATGCGCAACGCCGCACCGAACGTAGCCAGTCCGTGTTGCGCCGCAGCTTGCTGAAAGCCGACCGGCAGATGGGCAGCATCCTGTCGTTTTCAGGGCGGGCCGAATAGTGTTTGCCGTACCGGTCATTGAATTGAAGTCAACCAAAGGAATTTTATGAACACCTTCCGTTTCGCTGCGCTGATGCTGATGAGCGTGTCCGCCAGCGCCGCCGATAAACCCGCCTTCGTGCCGCCGCAACCGGCACCGGTACCTAACCTGGCACCGGCCGGCACGCCACGCGCGGCCGTCAAACCGGCCACTGCCCAGAGCGGCAATCGCAGCCGCAAGATTGGCGACGACATGGAATGCCTGCTCGAACCCTCGCTGGTGGCCAATGTCGGCAGTCCGGTCGAGGGGACGCTGGCGCAGGTGCTGGTGGACCGTGGTGCCGATGTGCGCAAGGGGCAAGTCGTGGCGCGCCTGAATTCGTCGGTGGAAGCGGCCACGGTGGTCTTGCGCCCGGCGCAGGAAGCCTACGGCCAGCGCAAGGTCATGCGCAATGAAGAGCTGTTCAAGAAGGATTTGATTTCGGCCAGCGACAAGGACGAGCTCGAAACCCAAACCCGGCTGGCCGGACTGGAGCGCAAGCAGCAGCAGGAAGTGCTGGCCCTGCGCACCATCACCAGCCCGATCAATGGCGTGGTGG
>AEPR01000844.1 GCA_000195205.2 Oxalobacteraceae bacterium IMCC9480
GCGGGTACCGCTGATCCTCGAAACTGCTGCCGGTGCGGAGGCGGCGCAGCTGCAATCGTTCGCGCCGTACCTGCAGGCGCTGGCCAAACTGTCGGAGGTGCAGGTGGTCGATGCACTGCCGGAGTCGCCGGCACCGGTGTCTATCGTCGGCAATGCACGGATGATGCTGAAGGTCGAAATCGACATCGCGGCCGAACGCGAACGCCTGCTCAAGGAGATCACCCGCCTCGAAGGCGAGATCACCAAGGGCCACGCCAAACTGGGCAACGAAGCCTTCGTGGCGCGGGCACCGGCAGCGGTGGTACAGGGCGAACAGGACCGGTTGGCCGGCTTTATCGGCACGCTGGAAAAACTGCGCGAACAGTACGCCAAATTACCTGTAGCCTGAGCCGTTCCACCACAAGGAGACATGCATGATCAAGACAAAAAACCTGGCGGCACTGACCGTCGGACTGTTGCTGGCAACCGGCGCACTGGCACAGAGTTCGCCGGTCGGGCTCTGGAAAAGTATCGATGACGGCAACGGCCAGGCGAAGGCGTTGATCCGCATCAGCGACAGCAACGGCGAGCTGAAAGGCAAGATCGAAAAGATCTTTCCGTCGACCGATGACAAGCATCCGAATTGCGACAAGTGCGAGGGTGCCAACAAGGGCCAGCCTATCCTGGGCATGACGATCATCAACGGCATGCGCGCCGACGGGAGCGAGTTCAGCGGCGGTACCATTCTTGATCCGAACAATGGCAAGGTCTACAAGAGCAAGATGACGCTCAGCGACGAAGGCAAGAAACTCAATGTGCGCGGGTATATCGGCATGCCGATGCTGGGACGTACGCAGGTGTGGTTGCGGGAGGAGTAATTAAGCAGTTCAGGACGTAGGGTGCAATAACCGAAGGGCATTG
>AEPR01000843.1 GCA_000195205.2 Oxalobacteraceae bacterium IMCC9480
CCCCGTGCCCACCCTACTTACGGCCAGCTCGATCCTGAGCTGGATGCTGCATTGAGATTGCAGTTCGAAGGCAGGTAAGTTCAACCAACCAGCCGCCCCTTGCGCACCCGCAATCCCTTCTTCGCCAGCCCCGGTGCCAGCCCGCCCAGAATCGCCAGCACGTCACTATTGTGCGCATGGCAGATCGCTACCCCGAGCGCATCGGCGGCATCCGCCGTCGGTTTACCCGACAACATCAGCAGCCGCTGGACCATGTCCTGCACCTGTTCTTTTTGCGCCTTGCCCTGCCCGACCACGGCTTGCTTGACTTGCAGCGCGGTGTATTCGGCCACCAGCAAATCGGCGCTGACCAGCGCGCAGATCGCCGCGCCGCGGGCCTGGCCGAGCAATAGCGTGGATTGGGGATTGACGTTGACGAAGACTTTTTCGATCGCCGAACAATCCGGACGATACGTGGCGACGACTTCGGAGACGCCGGCCAGGATGGTTTTCAGCCGGGCCGGCAAATCGATGTCGAGGGTCTTGATGGTGCCGGAGGCGATGTAGCTCAGCTTGTGGCCGTGCTTTTCGATGACACCGAAACCGGTGATGCGCAAGCCGGGATCGATGCCAAGGATTCTCACGACCGCGCGTGATTCAATGACGGAAATGACGCACGCCGGTCAGCAGCATCACGACGCCCTGCTCGTCAGCCGCGTCGATGACTTCCTGGTCGCGCATCGAACCACCCGGCTGGATCACCGAAGTGGCACCGGCGGCAACGACGACATCGAGACCATCGAGAAACGGGAAGAACGCATCCGACGCCACAGCCGAACCGACCAGCGACAAGCCGGCATGTTGCGCCTTGATCGAGGCGATGCGGGCCGAATCGACGCGGCTCATCTGGCCGGCACCAACGCCGAGCGTCATGCCGTTGGCACAGAACACGATCGCGTTCGACTTGACGAACTTGGCCACGCGCCAAGCGAACATCAGGTCCTGCAATTGCTGCGGGGTTGGCTGCTGCTTGCTGACGATACGGATTTCGGAGAGCTCCAGATTCCGGACATCGGGCGACTGCACCAGCAAGCCACCGCCAACACGCTTGAAGTCATGCGCATTGCTGCCCACGCCAAACGGGATTTCGAGCAAGCGCACATTCTGCTTGGCCGAAAAAATCTCGCGGGCCTGATCGCTGAACGACGGTGCGATGACGACTTCGACGAATTGCTTGGCGACCGCTTCGGCGGTGTTGCCGTCGACCGGATAGTTGAAGGCGATGATGCCGCCGAAGGCCGAAGTCGGATCGGTCTGTAAGGCCTTGCTGTAGGCTTCGAGCGGGCTGCTGCCGGTACCGACGCCGCAGGGATTGGCGTGCTTGATGATGACGCAGGCGGTTTCGGTGAAGGTCTTCACGCATTCCCAGGCGGCATCGGCATCGGCGATGTTGTTGTACGACAGTTCCTTGCCTTGCAGCTGGGTGTAATTGGCCAGCGCACCTTCGACCGGACGGGTGTCGCGATAGAACGCGGCGGCCTGATGCGGGTTTTCGCCATAGCGCATTTCTTGCACTTTTTCGAAGTGCAGGTTCAACCTTGATGGGAAAGCACTGCGGGTGGCATGGGCCTTGTCGGCACCGAGCGACGTGAAATAGTTGGTGATCGAGCCGTCGTATTGCGCGGTGTGGGCAAACACTTTCTTGGCCAGCGCGAACTTGGTTTCGTAGCTCACTTCGCCGTCACCGGACTGCAGTTCAGCCAGTACCTGTGCGTAGTCATGCGACTCGCAGATCACGACGACATCCTTGTGGTTCTTGGCCGCCGAGCGCAGCATCGCCGGTCCGCCGATGTCGATGTTCTCGATCGCGTCTTCGAGCGAGCACTCGAGCTTGGCGACGGTTTGCTGGAACGGATACAGGTTGACGACCACCATGTCGATAACCGGAATGTCGTGCTCGGCGAGCGCTGCGCGGTGCCCGGGGAAGTCACGCCGCGCCAGAATGCCGCCGTGGACTTTCGGATGCAGCGTCTTGACCCGGCCATCCAGCATTTCGGGAAAACCGGTGTAGTCCGCCACTTCGGTAACTTTCAGGCCGTTCTCGGCCAGCAGTTTGGCGGTGCCGCCGG
>AEPR01000842.1 GCA_000195205.2 Oxalobacteraceae bacterium IMCC9480
GCCCTGCGACATACGACGGAATTGCCTTTGCAGAGATTGGTTCGGGGGCCGCAACCCTGACCACCGGCGGCAGCGATGCGGCCAGATGTGCCTGTGCTGGAACGGAAGAATTCACCGCTTGTCCGCTTGCGGTGGCACTTGCCGGCGCGACGATGGTGACGTTGGTCACGTTTCTGATGTTCGTCACATTGTTCGTGACATTGTTATTGCTGATGGCATTGTTGGTGACCGAATTATTGTTGTAAGTATTGTTGCTATTGCTGTTGACGTGAATCCGCATCCCTTCATTCACCACTGGCGGCGCGCTGACGACGACCGCGGGTGCGGTGCCGATCGGCGCCGGAATAATCAATCCCAAACGTGACCCCGGTGGTGCCGGTACAAACACACCCTCTGGTCCGACAGGTCGAAGACCGACCGCCACACCCACGGTTACTTGAGCAATAGCGATATTGATATTGGGTGCCGGTGCGACGAATGACACGCCTGGTGCGGCCCAAAATCCATTCACGAACACCACCGAGCCGCCACGGTTTTCATAATAGGGATTCACCCATCCGTAACCGGGTTGTGGCGGCGCGGCCCAGCGACCGTGTGCCCATACCCAGTTACCCTGCCAGACCCAGTAGCCGCCCGTCCAGATCGCATCTGGATAGGGCCGATAGGGCACTGTTTCCACCAGCATTGGCGGTGGTGCCCACTGCACGCGAATCGGGGGCGGCTGATAAATCGGCGGTTCGACATAGACGCTCACGACCGGTTGTGGTGCCGGTGCCAGATAGATTAGCTCTGCGGGTGGACGTACATAGACCCGGGGTGGATAAACTGGTGTCGCTGCGCAGCCAGTCAGCAACACAGCGATGGCGAATGAAAGTTTTTTCACGGATTGTCCTGAGTGGAAATGTAAAAGCTGTGATCGTTGGATTCCTTTCGTCCAACGTCGGACAGAACGCACTTACCTACCAACAATCTGTCAATTCTGTAAGAAAACGTAAGCAATCATCCGCGGTCGGGGTAGGGACAGTGAGTGTGGTCAGCTAATTTGATGGTCCAATATTCATGATTGTTGGCGCCGACGAGTTTTTGAATCAGGGGCCGACATCGACTGACCCACTCGGGACTTTGGCAAGCCTTGCTGCGTCTACCTCTGCGCCAGTTCG
>AEPR01000841.1 GCA_000195205.2 Oxalobacteraceae bacterium IMCC9480
CGCAGTGCCAGTGCCGCCAAAGAAATCAAGACACTCATCAACGATTCGGTCAACCAGGTCGAGCAAGGCAACCGTCAGGTCGACGAAGCCGGCAAGACAATGAATGACGTCGTCACCAGTGTCGGTCAGGTCGCCGGCATCATGCAGGAGATCACCGTCGCCAGCCAGGAGCAGCGCGCCGGCATCGAGCAAATCAATCAGGCCATCACCCAGATGGATGACATGACCCAGCAGAACGCGGCGCTGGTCGAACAGGCCGCCGCCGCCGCCGAAAGCATGCGCAACCAGGCGGTGATGCTGCTCGACGAAGTGCGCGCTTTTACGATCGCCGACGGCACGCCGGTGGCATCACTACAGACTTACCATCCGCTGAGTCTGGCGCACTGATCCCTTGCGGGTCTGTTGTTGAGTGGGCTTGATCGCCCGCGATTTCCCGGTTTGCGGCGCTGAATCAAAACCGATTTGCGCCAGAACAAACCCTGCGTCCTGCGCGCAGGTAAATTGGCTCGGTAAAGCAGGACACCGTCTGGCGTGACTGGCTGCGAAAGGCCAGCCAGCGTCAGTGCCAACCCGGCCATCGCAGGAAAACCCATGCCATCCATGCCATCCGGCGTCATTCATGTCGCCCGCTCCCACGAGTCGAACAAACCGACGCTCGCACAAAAAACCTTCAAGCGCCTGATCCGCAAGATCAATGACCAGCGCGAGTTGCTCGGTGCCTGGGAAGCCATCATTGCGCAGTACTGGCAGCAGTACGACAGCACCTTCGTTCCATTGCGGGACAGCTTCGCGCAGTGCCGGATACGGATGGCATATCTGCTGGACCGGGCCCATGACTCGCCGGGCATGACCAAGACCGCCAAATCCAAGCTCAGGCGCATGATCTTCAACATGGTCGAAGACGTCATCACCGAAGACAGCGATGCCGCACTGAAATCGCTCTATAAAAAATACGGCAAGACGGATATCGATGACGACATCGCGGCGGCGGACGCGGCCGCGCAGCAGATGCAGGCGCTGATGGCCGAACTGCTCGACACCATGTCGGATGGACCCACGCCGCCGCAAATCGACGAAGGACCTGCCGATGCGCAGGACGCCAGCCAGTCGATCCGGGATCTGTATCGCAAACTGGCCAGCGCACTGCACCCCGACCGCGAACAGGACCCGGTCGAACACGTGCGCAAGACCGGGCTCATGAAACAGGTCAATGTGGCGTACCAGAACCGCGATGTGTTCCAGCTGCTGGAGCTGCAACTCGATATCGAACACCACGACCAGCACCGGCCCGACGCCCTCTCCGACAAACGACTGGCGCACTACAATGCCGTGCTCACCGCGCAGTCACTGAAGCTGGAAGACGACATCACCTGCCTCAAGGTCGACTTCATGATGTGCTGCGATTTACCGCCCGCGCACTTTCACCGCCTGCGGCCGGATAACCTCCTGCAGCACCTGGCGCTCGATATCAGCGCTATGCAGCAACGCCTCGCCAAGATCGAGAAAGACCTGATCGACTTCGCCGACATCCGCCAGCTCAAGGCCTTCCTGAAAGCCTTGCACCTACCGCGACAACCGGTGTTCGACGCCGACCTGCCCTGGTAGACGCACACCACTGCCGGCCGGTACAACTTACATCGCGTCGAGCACCGGCACCAACATCGCGGCACCGAGTTGCGCACTGCGGTCGCCATCCCAGCCGATGCGCGGATCAGGCTGGATCGCATTGTCCTTGAACGGCATTTCCAGCGTCAGCGACACGCACTTGAAGTTGTGCGCGACATACTTCGACGCCAGCTTCAGGACGTCAGCCCGGTACTTGCCGGTGCCATAACCGAACTTGGTCTGGAAGTCAGGGCTGGCTTGCACGAAGCAATCAATAAACCGCTGCTGCGCACTGGCCTGCTCGGCACTGAACTCTTCCAGCATTTCGCTGCCGGCCACGAACACATACGGCAAGGCTTCGTCGCCATGGACATCGAGGAACAGATCGCAACCGGTTTCGTGAATCTTCGCCCTGACGGCCAGCACTTCCGGACTGCTCTCGGGTGACGGCGTCATCCATTCGCGATTGAGGTTGGCACCGGCGGCGTTGGTGCGCAAGTTACCCCGCACCGAGCCATCCGGATTCATGTTCGGCACGATGTACAGCACCGCCTTGTCGAGCAAGGCCACGGCGACCGGATTGTCCGGGTCGAGCAAGGCGCCCACCATGCCTTCGACAAACCATTCAGCCATCGTCTCGCCGGGATGCTGGCGCGCGATGACCCAGATTTTTTTACTGGCAGCCGGGTTGCCGATGACGATGGCATTGAGGTCACGGCCATCGAGCGTGGTGCCCAGGTCGATGATGCGCGCCAGCGGCGAGGCCTCGGCATCACCCAGCAATTGCAAATGGCGCTCCCATGAATACGGCTCGAAATACGCGTAGTAGACGCTGTCGCGTTCGGGCGTGTGCGCGATCGTCAGCACCTGGCCATCGAAGGAAGTCGGCACGCGAAACCAGCTCTCGCGGTCATAGCTGGCAACCGCCTGGTAGTTTTCCCATCCACCCGGGAAAGTGCTTTGACCGGCATTCAACAAGCGCAACTGGCAGGCTTCGCCGCGCGCGCCCTGCAAGCGGAAATAAAACCATTGCGCGAAGTCGGCATGGCTATCTTTGCGAATGTGCAGGTCGATCTGCTGCGGGTTGGTTGCGGCGATGATCTCGATGGCGCCGGCATCGAACTGATGGCTGATCTTGATGGACATGAGGATCGATTCTTCAAAGGAGGGGCGGAGACAGCGGCGGCTTTCGAAAACGCCCGTGCCGGCTGTCGGGTGGTGGTCATCATAAAGGATTTCGCGCGACAGGCCGGCGACACAAAATCGCGCATCGGCATGGCGGCAGCGCGACATGCTCTGCTATACTTCGCAACTCGTCGGGGCGTAGCGCAGCCTGGTAGCGTACGTGCATGGGGTGCACGGGGTCGAGTGTTCGAATCACTCCGTCCCGACCAGTTTTATCAAGAGGTTACAAGTTTAGGCTTGTAGCCTTTTTTGTTTTTAGGCGTTTGGTTTCTACGTTGGCTCCTACGCCGATTGCGAATATAGGTAGGTGGGCGCAGCCTCATCGTGCCCGCGCGGTGCAATTGCCAAATCGGCTGCATTGCCAACCCGGCTTGCATTTTTCCTACAACCGCAAACCTCCGTATCGTCGCGACGTAGGGTGCAATAACCGAAGGGCATTG
>AEPR01000840.1 GCA_000195205.2 Oxalobacteraceae bacterium IMCC9480
GCTTGCAGGACGCTCGCGTGGGCACGATAATCCTGTGCTCACCCTACGGGCTGGATCGTCATGCGGCGATGCCGACCGGCGCACCTTCCTCGTCAAAACCTTGCGCGACCGAAATCGTCTCGATGCCGATCATGCCGAGCGCATCACGCAGGTCAGCCAGTTCGCTGTCCAGATCGGCCGTCTGCAACAATGGCTTTTCCGACGAGGCCACCAGTGCCGCATCGCTGATCGCATACAGATTCACGCGCAGAACTTTTTCATCACCGAATTCAGCCGGACCCACCACGGCGCGCGTCGAAACCGCCTCCAGGCCCTGCTCGCTCAACGCATGGTTCAGATCCGACATCATCTGCAACATGAAATACTCGGCAATGCCGCGCTCTTTGCCGCCATGGAACAGGTCCTGATACAGGAAGTGCACCTCGATGTCCCGATCCGCCGGACCGAAACAACGTCGCACCAGCGGCGTGACCTGTTCGGTCCATTGCTGAAAACGGCTCTCGCGGGCGGCGTACCACGCATCGGCAGCAACCTCGTCAGCGGGTGCCTGATAGAACTTGTCGTCCACCGATTTCATGGAAAAGCCAAGCAGGAAACGCAGCTCGACAGCCAGATCCTCAGCCGCGAACGGCTCGTCGACCGGCTCCGCAAAGCTGCGTGAAATCGCCGTCGCGGTGGCCGCGCGCATGTCGTGCATCGAGGCATGCGCGTCGCGCACCATCTCATGCAGATGGCTGAACGTGATGCTGTCGATTTCATCGAGCTGGTACGCATGATTGACCAGCACGACGGTGGCATCGGGGCTTTCCAGTCCGGCTTCCTGCAGGCTGCGGGTGAGCAGCTCGTAAGCCTCCTGATCCTGAAAACACTGCGCGCCTTTTAGGCCACCGGTGGTGTGCAGGAACAGCGGAATGACGAAGGCATTGATCTCGGTGGCGGCAGCACCCTCGCGGCCGATGACGACGACTTCGGCGACTTCTTCCATCGTTTCCTTGAGCAGCACATGCGCGCGAATCGCGTCATGACGGGTCCATTCCAGGGCTTCGTAGAGGATGTCGTCTTTCTTCTGGTGCAGGCATTTTTTGATGATCTTGTAAAAGTCCGCCTCGTTCTGGACGGTCGTGGCATTCTTCGCCGGGCTGCCCGCCAGGTAGGCTGACAACGCACATAGCTGCCGCGTCAGCGCTTCGTCTTTTTGCTCCGGCGATTCGGCCGATTTGCGGGGGGCGGGCTTCTTGTTTTTTGGCATGGTGTTCTTCAGGTAAGGTCAGCACATTAATGGAATCGGTACTTCATCCGCGGCGCGCGCAGTGTGCGCGCTGCCTGCGTCCGCAGACAAGCTGCATTTGCGCATGGATCATGCCGGTGGCGGTGGCGACTGAGGTCGTTATCTTGCAGCATCCGCTGGAAACCGGCAACGCCAAGGGCAGCGCACGCTTGCTGCACCTGAGCCTGCCCGGCAGCCAGCTGGTGCACGGCGAAACCTTCACCGACGCACAGTGGCAAGCGCTGC
>AEPR01000839.1 GCA_000195205.2 Oxalobacteraceae bacterium IMCC9480
GACGCCGGCTGGACCTATGCCCATGACCTTGGCCGCAAGGCGATCGAAGAAAAATTTGGCGACAAGGTAAAAACCACGTTCGTTGAAAGCGTCGCTGAAGGTGCTGATTCGGAGCGCGTATTCCGTGACCTGGCCGCGCAGGGCAATACCCTGATTTTCGGAACGACCTTCGGCTACATGGAGCCGATGCTGAAAGTCGCCAAGGATTTTCCGGCGGTGAGCTTCCAGCACGCGACCGGCTACAAGACCGCCGGGAACATGGGCGTCTATGACGCGCATACCTATGAAGGAGCCTATCTGGCTGGTGTAGTGGCGGGCAAGATGACGAAGTCCAACAAGCTCGGTGTGGTCGCGTCGATCCCGATCCCGGAAGTCATCCGCAACATCAATGCCTTCACGCTCGGTGCGCAGAGCAGCAATCCGGCCGTCACCACGCGCGTGGTGTGGATCAACAAATGGTTTGATCCCGGCAAGGAGCGCGAAGGTGCGCTGGCCCTGATCGGCCAAGGCGTCGACGTGCTGATCCAGAATACCGATTCGCCGGCGACACTGCAGGCGGCCGAAGAGAAGGGCGTGTATGCCTTCGGTTGGGATTCGGACATGTCGAAGGTTGGTCCGAAAGCGCACCTTGCTTCGGCCGCAATCGACTGGGCCCCGTACTACACCAAGGTCGTCACCGAGGCGCTGGCCGGTCCGGTCAAGAGTGACAATAGCTGGTGGGGCGTGAAGGAGGGTGCCATCGTGATGGCCAGTATCAATGCGTCGCTGCCGGCCGATGTGCGGACCTTGCTGGACCAGAAAACCGCAGCGATCAAGGATGGCACGCTGACCCCGTTTCAGGGACCGGTGGTCGATCAGGCCGGCAAGGAAATGGTCGCTGCCGGTCAGACCATGGCGATCAAGGACATGAAGGGATTGAACTATTACGTCAAAGGCGTGGACGGATCGATTCCGAAATAAGCTGCGGTAGCGTCAATCAAAAACCGCCGGCAGTCGCGCCGGCGGTTTTTTTTGGGCGATTCCTTTATCATGGCCCGTTACTTTCAAGGATATTCGCATGAATGATGCATTGCGCCACACCCTGCAGCAGATGCCAAAAGCAGAGCTGC
>AEPR01000838.1 GCA_000195205.2 Oxalobacteraceae bacterium IMCC9480
CGACAGCCAATTGCTCGGCGTGACCATTATCCAGATGACGGCCTAATGCAGTCTGGCAGCCGCCTGCCTGTCTTTTCTGCTCTCCTTCGTGTTGGCCAAACCGCTCAATGCGATCGCGGCCGCCGTTAAGCAATTTGAGGCCGGCAACGTCATCGTCAATTTGCCCACCGAACGCGCCGATGAAATTGGCTATCTGGCGCGCAGTTTCTTGCAAATGAGTAAACGGCTCAGCAGCCAGGTCGGCGACTTGCAGGCACGCGAGCAGCATTTGCAGCATCTGGCCCATCACGATCCGCTGACCGGCCTGCCCAATCGCGCGATGTTCCAGCAGGTACTGGAAACGATGGTCGACAAGGCGCGGGCTGACGGTAGCCGCTTTTGCCTGATGTTCATCGACCTCGACAAGTTCAAGCAGGTCAACGATCAACTGGGGCACGTGGTCGGTGACCAGGCTTTGCAACTGGCGGCTATGCGGATGCGCGCCTCGGTGCGCGGCGACGATCTGGTGGCCCGTCTGGGGGGAGATGAATTCACGATTCTGGTCAGGAGCTTCCGGCACGAATCCGACGTGACCGCGATGGCGCAAAAGCTGATCCACGTCTTTGACCAGCCGTTCGCCGTCGATGGCCACGAATTCGAGATGACCTGCAGCATCGGTATCAGCATGTTTCCGCAGGACGGAAAAGACGGCGATCAATTGCTCAATGCGGCCGATGCCGCGATGTACCGTGCCAAGCTGGGTACGCGCAGCCGGCTCGAATGGTTCAGTGATTTGTCGCGCAGTGCCCCATAAAAAAGCCGCCCGGCATAGCGGGCGGCTTCAGGATTAGCGCGACAAGGTCAGTTCAGTTGCTGTATGCCTGCCAGTACCCAGCCACCCTGGCCATTGCGTGGCTTCGACAAGTTCCAGACTTCGGTGAACGGCTCGGCCGGCGCAGCGTCCGACTCCTTGATCATCCCTGAAAACTTGACGCTGGCCAGATGGTCATCGTCGACCAACTCCATGCCCAGCAATTCGGCATCCAGCTGCACCACGTCGGTGTGACTGTCTGACGGACCACGTTCCTGGATTTGCAAGCGCAGTTCGGCAAACATTTCGGGCGTCGTGAATTCACGGATGTCGTTGACGTTGGCGCTATCCCATGCAGCTTGCAAGCGCACGAAATAGGTTTTCGTATGACGCACGAAACCGGTGGTATCGAAGTCCGCCGGCACGCCCCATGGTGCTTGTGCGCTGTTGCCGGTTGCACTGCCAGCGCTGTTGCTACCGAAACGATAGTCGGTAGCCGGATCGATGCGCGAGCCGATGTCCGGAGTCAATCCGGTTTTTGCGGCACCCGCGAAGGCTGGCTGCGTGCCGCCCTGTTCTGATTTACGCTTGAACATCCGGTAGATGAAGAAACCGGCTGCTGCCAGCAAGCCCACCATCAGCATCGTGCTGATCATGCTGGCCATCGCGCCACC
>AEPR01000837.1 GCA_000195205.2 Oxalobacteraceae bacterium IMCC9480
CGCATCAATATCGTCCCGCACCCCGTTGCCGTCTGCGTCCGGTCCGGCCAGCGATGCCGAGCGATCAAGCTTCGGAATGGCACCGGAATTTTCGAGTTGTGCGATCGCCGCTTCGGCGGTTGGCGGTGCAGTCTGGCTTTGCGCCGGTGGTTCATTGTTGTCGTGGCCGCCGCAGGCAGCGAGTGTCATTACCATCGCTGCGCATCCGAGCAGGCGTGCTGCTTCAGTCAATTTCATATTTGTCCTTTCAATAAAATAGTAGGAGCCGTTTTGTCCGGGAGCGTTGATCTGCGTCTTCGGGACACCATCCATTTGCTGTTTGGAGTGGATCCTCCATCCGTTCGCCCTGAGCTTGTCGAAGGCGC
>AEPR01000836.1 GCA_000195205.2 Oxalobacteraceae bacterium IMCC9480
TCCTTCGACAAGCTCAGGACGAACGGTCTTGTGTAGGTAGTTCACTTCAGCAGCCTACAAGGCCGCAATCACCGCATCCCATCGCCCCACCTCCGTCAACTTTCCTCAACCAGCACCTCCGCCCGCAGCACCCGCGCCGCTTGCACCATGTTGCCTAAAGCCTCCAATGTCTCCGGCCAGCCGCGTGTCTTCAGCCCGCAATCCGGATTGACCCACAGCCGCGCATCAGGGATCACGCCGCGTGCCTTGCGCAACAGCCGCGTCATCTCGGCCACTTGCGGAATGCGCGGTGCGTGGATGTCATAGACCCCAGGTCCGATATCGTTCGGGTAGGCAAACTTACCAAATCCATCCAGCAATTCCATGTCCGAACGCGAGGTTTCTATCGTGATCACATCGGCATCCATTGCCGCGATCCACGGCAGGATGTCGTTGAATTCGGCATAGCACATGTGCGTATGGATCTGCGTCTGGTCGGCCACGCCGGCGGCGCTGATGCGAAATGCCCGCACGGCCTGGTCGAGGTAGGCCGGCCAGTCGCGTGCCTTCAGCGGCAAGCCTTCGCGCAAGGCCGGCTCGTCAATCTGGATCATGCCGATGCCGGCCTGTTCGAGGTCGCAGACTTCATCGCGCAATGCCAGCGCAATTTGCAGTGTCGTCGTCGCGCGTGGCTGGTCATCGCGCACGAACGACCATTGCAGCATCGTCACCGGTCCGGTCAGCATGCCCTTCATCGGCTTATTGGTCAGGCTTTGGGCATAGCGGCTCCAGCCTACCGTCATCGCTTCAGGACGGCAGACATCGCCATAGATCAGCGGCGGCTTGACGCAGCGCGAGCCATAGCTCTGGACCCAGCCGTTGGCGGTGAAGGCAAAGCCCCAAAACTGTTCGCCAAAATATTCGACCATGTCATTGCGTTCGGCTTCGCCATGCACTAGCACGTCCAGCCCGAGCTGCTCCTGCTGTGCGACGACATGACGGATTTCGGCGCGCATCTGTTCCAGATAATCCAGGTGGGTGATCTCGGCACGCTTGTAGGCGGCGCGGGTTTGCCGGATCGCACTGGTTTGCGGGAATGAGCCGATGGTGGTGGTCGGGAAGGGCGGCAACTGCCAGCGTTCCTGCTGGATTGCGATGCGGGTGGCGAACGGTGCCGTGCGCTCGGCCAGCGCAGCGGTGACCTTGCCCAGGCGCTTCTGGACGGCGGCATTGTGGATGCGCGGTGAGCTGGCCCGGCCGCGTTGTGCAGCGCGGGCGCTGTCGAACGCGGCCCCGATATCGCCTGCCAGTGCCTGCTTGAGCAGCGCGACTTCATCAAGTTTCTGGACGGCGAAGGCGAGCCAACCGCGCAGTTCCGGATCGAGTTTGTCTTCCTGCGCCAGGTCGACCGGCACATGCAGCAGGGAGCAGCTAGGTGCAATCCACAGCTTGTCGCCGAGCCGCGTCTGCAACGCTTGCAAGCGCACCAGCGCTGCATCGAGATCGCAGCGCCAGATGTTGCGACCATCGACGATACCCGCTGATAGCACTCGGTCGGCTGGCCAGTCGGCTAGCAAAGCATCGAGTTGCTGTGGCGCGCGCACCAGGTCCAGATGCACGCCAGCCACCGGCAAGCGTCGCAGTAATGTTGCGTGCCGGATCACATCATCGAAGTAAGTCGCCAGCAGGATAGGCGGCGCATCGGCGGCAAGTGCCGCATAGGTCGGTTCGAACGCGGCGCACCAGCGCGCATCGAGGTCCAGCGCCAGAATCGGTTCATCGATCTGCACCCATTCGACGCCGGCATATTGCAGTCGCGTCAGCAGTGCCTGGTAACCGGCAATCGCTGCCGGCAACAGGTCGAGCGGATGGTCGAGTCCGGACTTGACCTTGCCGCGATGCAAAAGGGTCAGCGGACCGATCAGCGCGACCTTGACCCGATGACCGGCAGCGCGCGCTTCGGCCACTTCCTCGAACAGCCAGTCGACACCGCCATCGAAGCGCGTGTCGGCAGTCCATTCCGGCACCAGATAGTGGTAGTTCGTATCAAACCACTTGGTCATCTCCATCGCAAAATGCGTCTGGTCGCCGCGCGCCATCGTGAAGTACTGCGACAGCGTCAGCGTCGTCGGCGCAATGCCGAAGCGCGACGGGATCGCGCCCAGTAATGCCAGCGTGCCGAGCACCTGGTCATACCAGGCAAAATCGCCGACCGTCACCAGGTCCATCCCGGCATCGGCCTGTTGCTGCCAGTGGCGCTGGCGCAGATCGCGGCCGCTCTGACGCAATTGCGCTTCATTACTGTCGTTGCGCCAAAACGATTCGAGCGCGAATTTCAGTTCGCGCTGCGCGCCTATGCGTGGAAATCCAAGGGTGTGGGCGAGGGCCATGCAGTACTCCGTGTGCGGTTAATCAGGGAGAGTCATGGTGACCGGAGTTGTCGTATGATTCAAACGCTAAAATGTACCAATCAACATGAGCCAAATTCATATGCAAGCCATCCTCGAAATCCGTCACCTGAAAACCCTGGTCGCCTTGCGCGAAGCCGGCAGCCTGTTACGCGCCGCCGCCTTGCTCAACCTGACCCAGTCGGCGCTATCACACCAGTTGCGCCAGCTCGAAGACCACCACGGCAGCGCGCTGTTCGAACGCAAATCGCAGCCGGTGCGCTTCACGCCGGCCGGCGAGCGTCTGCTCAAACTGGCCGACGTGGTCTTGCCGCACATGGATGGCGCCGCACGCGACTTGGTCCGGATGGCGCAGGGCACCGCCGGCCAGTTGCGCATCGCCGTCGAATGCCACACCTGTTTTGACTGGCTGATGCCGGCGATGGACGTGTTCCGTTCGCGCTGGCCGGAAGTCGAGCTCGACATCGTTTCCGGCTTCCATGCCGACCCGGTCGGCTTGCTGTACGGCCATCGCGCCGACATCGCCATCGTCGCCGAGACCGATCCCGCCGAAACCGTCGACTACC
>AEPR01000835.1 GCA_000195205.2 Oxalobacteraceae bacterium IMCC9480
TACGGCTTGTCCGAAACCGCACCGGGGGGGACCTGCAATCCATCGGATTCGGCCACATTCACCGGTACCATCGGCCTGCCTGTACCGTCGACCGATATCGTTATTCTTGATGACAACGGTGTCGTCGTGCAGCTCGGCCAACCCGGTGAAATCGCGATCCGCGGCCCGCAGGTCATGGCCGGTTACTGGAATAATCCCGACGAGACCGCCAAGGTAATGACCGCTGACGGCTTCTTCAAGTCAGGCGATATCGGCATCATGGACGAGCGCGGCTACATCAAGATCGTTGACCGCAAGAAGGACATGATCCTGGTCTCGGGCTTCAATGTGTATCCGAACGAAATCGAAGGCATTCTCGCGATGCATCCCGGCGTACTCGAATCTGCCTGCGTCGGTGTGCCCGACGAGCATTCCGGCGAAGCGGTCAAGCTCTACGTGGTCCGCAAGGATCCGGCGTTGACGGTCGAGCAGCTGATGGAATATTGCAAGGAAAACTTCACTGCCTACAAGAAGCCCAAGTACATCGAGTTTCGTACTGACCTGCCGAAGACCAATGTCGGCAAGATCCTGCGACGCGAATTGCGCGACGAAAAAAAGGTGGCCTGATCCGGTCAGGTCACCTTGATGGTGTCGTGCCAGCCGCCCTTCAGGGGCGGCTTTTTTTATTCGGTCAGCGGTGGCAGGGGACGCGGCTTGCGATCGGGGCCGGTGGCAACATAGGTCAGCGTGGCTTCGGTGACCTTGACGGTCTCGGCCTGCAGCCGGTTGCGCTCGGCGAAAACTTCGACATTGACGGTGATCGAGGTATTGCCGACCTTGACGATCTCGGCATAAAACGACAGCAGGTCGCCGACGAATACCGGATTTTTGAACAGGAATGAATTGACCGCGATGGTGGCGACCCTGCCGTTGGCGCGGCGCGTGGCCGGCAGCGAACCGGCGATGTCGACTTGTGACATGATCCAGCCGCCGAACACGTCGCCATAGACGTTGGCATCGGCGGGCATCGGCAGCATCCGCAGGACCGGCATTTTTCCTTCGGGCAATGCATTGTCGTTGGCCTTCGTCATGGTGTTTTCCTTTATCCCGTTACAATTTGCGCAGCTTAAACCATTCTGATCTGATCCCTCATGCGTAATCACTCCGTCGCTCCTCCGCTCGCCGCTGCCAATCAGGCAACGCGCAACGACTGGACCACCATCAAGACCCTGATTCCTTATCTATGGACCTACAAATGGCGGGTGTTGGTGGCGCTGGGCTGCCTGATCGGCGCGAAGATGGCCAACGTCGGCGTGCCGCTGCTGCTCAAGAATCTGGTCGACCAATTGACCGTGACGGTGTCGCATCCGCAAGCCTTGCTGGTGCTGCCGCTGGGCTTGCTGGTGGCCTACGGCGCATTGCGCTTGTCGACCACACTATTTACCGAGTTGCGTGAATTCGTATTTGCCAGGGTGACGCAGCGCGCGGTGCGTACGATTGCCTTGAAAGTGTTCCGGCATTTGCATTCGCTGTCATTGCGCTTTCATTTGAACCGGCAGACCGGTGGCATGACGCGCGACATCGAACGCGGTACGCGCGGGATCTCGTCGCTGGTGTCGTACACGCTGTTCAGCATCTTGCCGACGCTCATTGAAATCACGCTGGTGATCGGCTATCTGGCGCTGCATTACGACGTCTGGTTTTCGGTTATCACGGCCGTCGCGCTGG
>AEPR01000834.1 GCA_000195205.2 Oxalobacteraceae bacterium IMCC9480
GATGATGTCGACGATCTTGCGCGAACTCTCGGTAATCGAGCTCATGGTGTGCACCACCTGATCGACAACGTTGCCACCCTTGACGGCAAAGTCTGAGGCCGAAATCACCAACTGATTGGCTTGCCGAGCATTTTCGGCATTTTGCCTCACGGTCTCAGTCAGCAAACTCATCGACGCGGCCGTTTCTTCTAGCGAACTAGCCTGCGACTCAGTGCGCGACGACAGATCGGAATTACCTATGGCGATTTCCTTGGAGACATTCATAATGGTGTCTGTGCCGGTACGCACGTTGCCAACGATCGTCAACAGGCTACTGTTCATATCTTGCAATGCAGACAGCAGTTCGCTGATTTCATCTTGACCGACAATTGGCTCAGTACGGGAAGTGAGCTCTCCGTCAGCGACTTTGCGGGCAATCCCG
>AEPR01000833.1 GCA_000195205.2 Oxalobacteraceae bacterium IMCC9480
CTGGTCGTCAACACCGCCAGCTACTGCGGCTTCACTACCCAGTACCAGGGACTCGAAGCGCTGTACGCCAAGTACCAGGCACGCGGCCTGGTCGTGCTCGGTTTTCCGTCCAATGATTTCGGCAAGCAGGAGCCGGGCTCAAGCAAGGAAATCGCGGACTTCTGCTTCAATACCTACGGCGTGAAATTCCCGATGTTCTCGAAAGCGGTGGTCTCCGGTCCGAATGCCAACGCGTTGTACGCCACGCTGGCCAAGTCGACCGGCAAAACGCCGCAGTGGAACTTCCATAAATATCTGATCGATCGCAGCGGCAAAGTCATCACCAGTTTTCCCAGCGAGGTCGCGCCGGGCAATCCGGCCCTGGTGACTGCCATCGAGAAAGCATTGAACCAATCCATTTGACAGTCCGTCATGAATCCGATTGGACCGTGCGTACGTAGTAGTGTGCAGGGCTGTTGCATATTTTAAATATTGTTCGGGCAGGAGACGCTTCATGAAGATCGCAGTTGTAGGTGCCGGCATTTCCGGCTTGTCCTGTGCTTACCGCCTGTCCGAAGCCGGTCATGACGTCACGCTATTCGAAGCCAACGATTATTTTGGCGGCCACACGCATACCGTCGATGTGACCCTCGATGGCCATACCCACGGCGTCGATACCGGCTTCCTGGTGTTCAATCACAAGACCTATCCGAACCTCGTTGCGTTGTTCAAGGAACTTGATGTCGAGACCGTCGGCACCGACATGTCATTCTCGGTCAAGCTGCCACTGGGCAAGCGCACGCTCGAATGGGCCGGCGGCAATCTCGATGCGGTGTTCGCCCAGCGCCGCAACCTGTTCAGTCCGCGCTTCATTGGCATGCTGCGCGATATCCTACGCTTCAACCGCGAAACCACCGCGATGGCACTGGCGGGCGATGACCTCGCGTCCGGCATTTCGCTCGGCGAATTCCTGGTCAAGAACAACTACACCGAACAATTTCGCGCCTGGTATTTGCTGCCGATGGCTGGCTGCATCTGGTCCTGCCCGACCGAGCAGATGCTGGCGTTTCCGCTGTCGACCTTCGTGCGTTTTTGCCATAACCACGGCCTGTTGCAAGTCAACGGCCGGCCGCAATGGCAGACCGTGCGCGGCGGTGCGCGCCAGTATGTCGACAAGCTATTGGCCAAAATCGGCAGCACCGCGCTGCACACGCCGGTGCGCCAGATCATCCGCACACCGCATGGCACCGATACCCGCATCACGCTGCGCACTGACGACGGCGAACACCAGTTCGAGCACGTCGTAATGGCCAGCCACAGCGACCAGAGCCTGGCCTTGCTGGCCGACGCCAGCAGCGCCGAGCAAGCCGTGCTGTCGGCCGTGCGCTACGAGCCGAACCGCGCCGTGCTGCACACCGATGCCAGCTGTCTGCCGGCCAGCCGCAAGACCTGGTCCGCCTGGAATTACCAGAGCCAGAACAGCCAGACCCCGAAGGTCTGCGTGCATTACCTGATCAACCAGTTGCAGCCGCTGCCATTCACGACGCCGGTCATCGTCTCGCTTAACCCGATCGACGAGCCGGATCCGGCCAAGGTGATTGCCGAATACGACTACGCCCACCCGCTTTTCGATGCCGCCGCGATCCGCGCACAAGGCCGTTTGCCATCGCTGCAAGGCGTGCGCAATACCTGGTTTGCCGGCGCCTGGACCGGCTACGGTTTTCATGAAGACGGCTTGAAATCCGGCCTCGCGGTCGCCCAGGCCATCGCGATGCTGGAACGGCAGCAATCGCTGCGTGTGGCGGCCTGAGATGACCACGGTCGCCACGCCCCGGCTCTGCTTCGGCAAGGTTGCCCACAGCCGCTTGCGGCCGGCCACCAATGCCTTCAGCTATGGCGTGTATTTTTTGCGGCTGCCGCTGCGCACGCTCGGTGCCGGCGATTTCGGACCGCGCCTGTTTTCGCGCAATCGCTTCAACCTGCTGTCCTTCCATGACCGCGATCACGGCGATGGCCAGCAGGCGCTGCTGCCGTGGATAGACAACTTGCTGCGCACCGAAGGCATCACCGATGCCACCGGCGAAATCTGGCTGCAGACTTTTCCGCGCGTGCTTGGCTATGTCTTTAATCCGGTATCGTTCTGGTTTTGCCACCGCCCCGATGGCGCCTTGCGCGCGATTCTCTGCGAGGTCAGCAACACCTTCGGCGAGAAGCATTGCTACCTGCTCGACAGCGGCGCGGCGATGACATTGGGCGAAGAAATCACCGCCCGCAAGGTATTCCATGTCTCGCCGTTTTGCGCGACTTCGGGCACCTATCGCTTTCGCTTCGTGCACAAGGGCGAGCATACGATTGCCCGCATTGATCATGACGATGCCAGCGGCCCGCTGCTGCTGACCAGCGTCGCCGGCACCGCCACCGCATTGAATAATCGCAGCGTACTGCGCGGCTTCTTCAGCTATCCGCTGATGACGCTTGGCGTGATCGTGCGCATCCACTGGCAAGCGTTGAAACTGTTTTTCAAGCGCGTTCCGTTTTATAGCAAACCCACACCACCGACCAAAAAGTTGAGCCGATGAACATCACGACCGCCCCACTTCCCGCCCACACCGAGCACCTGTCGACCGAGGCCTTCCCGTCCCAAGTACAGTTCGTGCTGCAACTGCTGCGCAAGATCGACCAGGGCGCAATCGTGATGGAATTCCCGGATGGCCAGAGCGCACGCTTCGGCGACACCTCCGCACCGGTGACGATGAAGCTCAACAACTGGGAAGTCTGCAGCGCCGCCCTGAAATCCGGCGACATCGGCTTTGCCGAAACCTTCATCGATGGGCACTGGACCACTGACAACCTGCCGGCCTTGGTCGAGCTGTTCACGCGCAACCGGCATGCAGTCGAGTCGGTGATTTACGGCACCTGGTGGGGCAGCCTGCTGTATCGCGTCAAGCACCTGTTCAACCGCAATTCGCGCTCGGGCAGCCGCAAGAATATCCACGCGCACTACGACATCGGCAACGACTTTTATCAGCTCTGGCTGGACCCGTCGATGACCTATTCGAGCGCGCTGTTTTCGAACGGCCATATCGACAGCCTGCAGGATGGCCAGCATGCCAAATACCGCCGCATCCTCAGCGAACTGCAAGTCGGCAGCGACGCGCGCATCCTCGAAATCGGCTGCGGCTGGGGCGGCTTTTCCGAGATCGCCGCGCGCGATGCCGGCGCCCATGTGACCGGCCTGACGCTATCGACCGAACAGCTGAACTTTGCCCGACAGCGCCTGGCCGATGCCGGCGTGGTCGATCAGGTCGAACTGCTGCTGCAGGACTACCGCGACACCAGCGGCCAGTTCGACGGCATCGCTTCCATCGAGATGTTCGAGGCAGTCGGCGAGAGCTACTGGCCGAGCTACTTCGAATGCATTGCACGCAACCTGAAGTCCGGCGGGCGCGCCTGCATCCAGACCATCGTCATCGACGACGCGCTGTTCGAGCGTTACCGCAAGGGCACCGACTTCATCCAGCAATACATCTTCCCGGGCGGCATGCTGCCGTCGCCGAAAGTCTTCAAGCAATACGCCGAACAATACGGCCTGCGGGTCGTCAACGAATTCAAGTTCGGCCTCGATTACGCCCGCACGCTCGACGAGTGGCGCAGCGCTTTCAAGGAGCAATTACCGAAGGTACGGGCGCAAGGTTTCGATGACCGCTTCCTGCGCACCTGGGAGTTTTACCTGGCGTATTGCGAAGCCGGTTTCCGCGCCGGCAGCATCGACGTCGCGCAATTCACGCTCGAAAAACCATGATCGCGCGCCGGCTGGGAGTTCTCTTCTCCGCGCTACTGCTGAGCTTGGCGATGGCGCTGCCGGCCTGGTCGGCACCCGCCTTCATCGAAGCCGACGTGCCGGCTGCCCGGCTGTCCGGACAAGGCACCTTCCGCTGGTTCGGCCTGTCGATCTACGACGCGCAATTGTGGGTCGGTCCGAAAGGTATCGCGCCCGATGCGCCGCTGGCACTGGAACTGACCTATTCGCGTTCGCTCAATGGCAAAAAAATCGCCGAGTCCAGCGTCGACGAGATCAGCAAACTCGGCCTCGGCACCCCTGCCCAACAAGCCGACTGGCTGGCGCGCATGACGGCGTTGTTTCCTGATGTGAACGACGGCACCCGCCTCACTGGCGTCTTGTTGCCGACGCTGGGCGCACGCTTTTACCTCGATGGCAAACTGCTCGGCGAGATCGCCGATCCGGTCTTTGCGCGCGCTTTCTTCGCCATCTGGCTGGACCCGAAAACCAGCGCCGGCAAATTGCGCGAAGCCCTGCTGATGAACGCGGCAGCACGCTGATGGCAAGGCTGGACCGCGCCGCGCTGTTCGCCTACGGCCTGTTCGGCATGCCGCTGGCGATGGTCGCGCTGCCGGTCTATGTGTACGTGCCGCAGTTGTATGCCGAACGCTTCGGCCTGTCGCTGACGCTGATCGGTACGGCTCTGCTGCTGGCGCGTCTGTTCGATGCTTTCCTTGATCCGGCGCTGGGCTTGTGGATCGATGGCACGCGCCGCGCCGATGGTTATCGGCGTTTCGTACTGCTGGCCGTGCCGCTGCTGGCCGCCGGATTCGTCGCGCTATTCCATCCGCCGGCGCTGGCGGCGGGCGCGCCGCTGATGTGGTTCATGGTCGCGCTGCTGGTGGTGTATGTCGGCTTCAGTCTGGCCACGATCAGCCACCAGAGCTGGGGCGCGGCGCTCACGCAGGCACCGGACCAGCGCTCGCGCCTGACCGCCACGCGCGAAGGCTGCGGGCTGATCGGCGTAATCATCGCCGCGGCCTTGCCGGCGCTCGGTCCATCCTGGTGGCTCACCACTGCTTTTCTGGTCGTGCTGGCCGGTTCGGTCCTGCTGCTGACACGCGCCGCACCGCTGCCGGAGCGCACGCTGCGCAGCCATGGCGGTTGGTCGGAATTGCTGGTGCCGTTTCGCAGCACGCTGTTCCGCTGGCTGTTTGCGGTGTTCGTCGTCAATGGCATCGCAGCCGCCATCCCGGCTACGCTATTCCTGTTTTTTGCCAGCGACCGCTTGCGACTGGGCCAGCAGGCCGGGCTATTCCTGGTGCTGTATTTTGTCGCTGCCGCGGCCTCGATGCCGCTCTGGGTCGCGCTGGCAAAACGGCTTGGTGAAGCGCGCGCCTGGATGCTCTCGATGCTGCTGGCGGTGGCCGGTTTCATCTGGGCCTACGGCCTCGGTGCCGGCGACGCCACCGCCTTCGGCATCATCTGCGTGCTGTCCGGCCTGACGCTGGGCGCTGACCTGGCCTTGCCGCCGGCCTTGCTGGCCGCCGTCATCCATCAGGCCGGCGATAGCGGCAAACGCGAAGGCGTGTATTTCGGCTCGTGGAGCTGGGCTACCAAAATGAATCTGGCGCTGGCGGCAGGCGTCTCGCTGCCCTTGCTGGAATGGCTGGGGTATGTGCCCGGCCTGCAAAGCCAAGCGGGCGGACAGGCGCTCAGCATTGCCTACGCAGTAGTGCCATGCCTGCTCAAGTTATTCGCCGCGGCCCTGCTCTGGCGCGCTCCATTGCGCACTATTTGATTGCGCACAATTTAAAGGAATCTCATGAAAATGCTCAAACCCCTGCTGGCCCTGTGCTGCGCTGTTCTGATCGCCGGTTGCGGCACTGTCGAGCCATCGCGCTACGCAGACCAAAAACCCACGCTAGACCTGCAGCAATATTTCAATGGCACGCTGGACGCGCAAGGCATGTTCCAGGATCGCTCCGGCGAAGTCATCAAGCGCTTTGGCGTGGTCATGGTCGGTAGCTGGAAAGGCGATATCGGCACACTCGACGAGAGCTTCACCTACTCCGACGGCACCAAAGAAAAACGCATCTGGACCTTGACCAAGACCGGCCCCGGCACCTACACCGGCACCGCTGCCGATGTGGTCGGCGTGGCCGAAGGCGTGGTCTCGGGCAATGCGCTGCGCTGGAAATACGTGCTGGCCTTGCCGGTCGACGGCAAGATCATCAACGTGACGATGGAAGACTGGATGTACCTGATGGATGAGCGCGTCATGCTCAACCGCGCCGCGATGAGCAAGTTCGGTTTCCATGTCGGTGACGTGACGCTGTCGTTCACGAAGCGCCCATGATGAATCCGGCGATCCGCGACTGGTCCGGCCAGCGCGTCTGGGTCATCGGTGCCTCCACCGGCATCGGTGCCGAAACGGCGCGGCAGTTGCTGGCCAAGGGCGCGCGGGTGGCGCTGTCCGCGCGGCGCGCCGAACCCTTGCAGGAACTCGCCGACGGCCATGCCAACGCGCTGGTGGCGACGCTCGACATTACCGATCACGCCACCGTGCTGGCCGCGCGCGAGCAAGTGCTGGCCGCGTGGCAGGGGATTGATCTGGTGTTGATTGTCGCCGGCGGCTACAACGAAATGCGTGCCGACAGCCTGGACCTGGCCAAGGTCAACCAGCTGATCGACCTGAACCTGCGCGGCGTCTTCAATTGCCTCGATGTCGTACTGCCCGGCTTGCTCGCACAGGGCAGCGGCGGCATCGGTATCGTCGCCTCGGTAGCCGGCTTTGGCGGCTTGCCGAAAGCGCTGATCTACGGTCCGACCAAAGCGGCGCTGATCAACCTGACCGAGTCGCTCTACCTCGATCTGCAGCCGCGCGGCGTGGCGGTGTACCAGATCAATCCGGGCTTCGTCGACACGCCGATGACGGCCGTCAATGACTTCAAGATGCCGGCGCTGATCACGGCCACGCAGGCCGCCACCGAACTGGTCGCCGGCCTGGAAGCGGGCGACTTCCACATCCATTTTCCGAAACGCTTTACCAACTGGATACGGCTGGCGCGGCTGCTGCCGTACCGCTGGTATTTTGCGCTGATCCACAAGGTGACCGGCTTATGAACCATCAGGACGGCTTGCGCGATCTGGTCGATTTTTTCGAGACGCTGACGCTCGACAGCGCCACCCGCATCGACACGATCTACAGCGCCGACGCCTTCTTCAAGGACCCGTTCAATGAAGTCATCGGCAGGCCCGCGATTGCGCACATCTTCCGCCACATGTTTGCGCAGGTCGATGGCCCGCGCTTTGTCGTGACGACGCAATTGCTGCAGGACGAGCAGGCCTTTCTGACCTGGGATTTTTACTTCCGCATGAAGCGCTTTTCGCGCGACGAACAATGCATACGCGGCGCTACCCATGTGCGCTTCAATGCCGCCGGCCAGGTCTGCCTGCATCGCGATTACTGGGATGCGGCCGAAGAGCTGTATGAAAAACTGCCCGTGCTGGGCAGTCTGATGCGCTGGCTCAAGCGAGCCGGAAAAAACTGATTTCTTCGGCCAGGCGCTGCGCCTGTCCGGACAAAGTCGTCGACGCTGCTGCCGTTTCTTCGGACAAGGCGGCATTTTGCTGGGTCGTGCGGTCGAGCTCATGAATCGCGATTTCGACCTGACCCACTCCGCTACTTTGCTCTCTGGTCGCGGTCGTAATTTCCTGCATCATCGTCGCGATCTTGTCCGCATTGAGGACGATTTCATGGATGGTCGTACCGGCTTCGACGACCACCTGATTACCACTTTGGACCTGCAAAATACTCTCGGAGATCAGCGTCTTGATTTCCCGCGCGGCCGCTGCCGAACGGCCGGCCAGCGCCCGCACCTCGGTCGCCACGACGGCAAAGCCGCGTCCCTGTTCGCCCGCCCGCGCGGCCTCGACAGCGGCATTGAGCGCGAGGATGTTGGTCTGG
>AEPR01000832.1 GCA_000195205.2 Oxalobacteraceae bacterium IMCC9480
GACATCGCTGTCGCGGAAACGTTGCTGCATTGATGCTTGCGCGTTATGGCGTAACACCTGATGTTGTTGTTGCTGCGCGAGGATGCCATTTTTGCGCTCGTGGTCGGCTAGTTGGTTCTCGGTCAGGGTCGACAGGATTGTCGTTTCGTGGTCCTTCAGATACTGAGGAACGGGTACTCCAATCGCGTCGGCCAGCACTTCGTAAGCCACCAGCGGATACACAGGCATCGCCGCACTTGTAGGCCGCTCGGCCTGCAAGTGCTGCATTGCCTGTATCAACACATGGGTCAGCACATCGCGCTGGCTTTGGCCGCTCTGCCACTGATCGCCAGTCTGGATACGCCAGGTGTCGTGGCCATCACTGGATGAACGGAAATTGCGTTCAACGCCGTCGATGAATGTCGGCACGAACGGGTTGCCGGTGTCGCGGATTTTTTCTCGCAGATACGCGTCGTCGTCGATGTAGGGATAGCGTTCAAGCTGGACCGATTTCACGCTGTCTTTAACCAGCAATCCGTGCGATACAAAATTCAGGAACGTGGCTGCGTCCTCGTTTTGTGCGGCGATACGGGTAATGAATTCGGCATGCGGAAGGTCTTCCAGAGATAGCACCAATGCCGCAACGTCGTCCGGCGCCCGCTCCAGACTTGATGCGTCGGCATGGCCGACTGGCGCTGGTTCGTTTTGAGCTTCAATCGAAAAGGGCACATCGGTCAGGAGCCGCTGATGCAGTAGCGGTTCCTTGCCGGAAGCGCCAACGTTGCGCTGCGGATCGCTCTCCGGACCGGTCGCCGGATGTGCATTCAATGCGTTGAGTAAACGGTCGGCGAGCATCTCCGACTTGGTTCGCCCGGTAGCAAAAGCTGGTTGCAAGGCCGATTTCCTCTGCCACCATTTTGACTTCGGCGTCGCCTGAAGAATCCGGTACTGAGGTTCATGGTAACTAGTCTGTATTTCTTCCCGTTCAACTCCGGGAAGTGGGGTCCGAATAAATGGTCCGCTTTGCGTCGCAGCAGCGGAAGACCCATCTGCCATGGTGTGTTCCTGAAGATGATCCACGCCTGCCTGCGCCGAGATCACCGACGCCAGCGCCGCCACTTGCCGGTTGCCACGAACCAGATTTTCCAGCGCTTGCAATGGCTGTTTGTCGCTCTGTGCCGCGATCAGATTGGCGAGACGCGAACGTTCGTTGCCGCGCTGCAGTAATCGTGATTCATGGCGCTGCGGTGCTGACGGGCCGGCAGCATCCTGGTCGCGTGGCGCGGCATCTCTGATAGAAAGCAGTGCCGCATTGACTTGCTGATGATCCGACGAATTCGTTGCAGAAGATTGCATATTCTTAAGACGTTGTTGACAATAATTAATGACCGATTTCATGGAAACGCCTGGGTAGAAAGCAAACGGAGTGGGCTCTCGCGGAGCAGAAAAAATACAACCAGTGAGGAGGGCAAGCCGTCAGCGGAAATAGCGTGGCAGCAGACCCTGATTGGCGAGATAGTCGGCCCGATGGTTCATCAGGAAGGTGCGACTTAGCTGCCCGACATAATCGGATTCCCAGGCTTCCCGGTTGCGTCCGATTGCACCCATTGCATTGCCATATTCGTGTTCGTCCATTGCGTTGACTGGCGATGCAGGATTGTTGCGGTCCCGTTCCAGTCGCTCGAGCGCATCATGAAAGTTTTGTGTCATGCGCTCAAAGTCGGCCCGATGCTGCGGTTGCCGGCGCAAGTGCTGCACCCAGGGATTCCACGTACTCATGAACTGAATCACGTTTTCCCCGTCGTTTGCGGTTGCGGCCTGGCGCACTTTTGCTCCGATACCGTTGGCGATCTCGCGGGTCATGAACCCAACATTCCTGTGCTGTGGTTGCCCAACGCGATGCGGCAGATGAAGCTGGTCCTGCAAAAAGAATTCGGCATCGAGGTGATCGTGCACGCCTTGTTGATGTATTCCCGGACGGCGGCGATTGGCTTCACGTCCGGTTTCCGCGCGTATCTGGTTCAGCATGAAAAATGACACGCCGTGGTTGTAGAGAGAGACCTCATCAATCTGTCCGCGCGTCAAGCGTCCAAGCAATGCAACGTCTTCCATCTGGCCGACGACAAAGTCAGCACGGTCGCCGCAATGCCCCAGCGCATCGCTTGCGAGTTCGTTAATTTCAGTGGACAGACCAAATTGGCGGGACGCGTTTTGGTGACAGATGTCGGCGACGACGGGTCGCAATCGCTCTGCGATGCCGCTCAGGTTTTCTTCTGTACGATTCCTGTTGAGCAGAATTTTGTCGCTCGCAACGAGCTCCCTGATCGCACCGTACAACCGGTGATCGGTCGTTAAATGCTGCAGGTAAGCGCGGCCTCTCAGGTGCGCAGTAGTTTGATCAATCGTCGGGCCGATTCTTGCGAGGCCAGTACCGGCAAGGCGCGGCACATTGACCATTTCATGCGCTGCCTCCCCAGGCAGGCGGAGGTCGGAGAGGTGAATTTCTTGATTTGTGCGGTTGCTGCTGTTGGTGCTGCTATTGCAAGCCAGAAAATTGGCGAATCGATTGAGCATGATGAGAGTGGGATCCGGATGAGTGAAAGTACGAACACATTTCCGATACGAACAATCCATTTCGTATCAAGGCAACGCATTCCAGTCGCGGCGATCGGCTGCCTGACCGTTTATGTCTGTACTGCACCATCGGTTCCGGTGGGCTCGTAAATAAATTTCTCAAGAACCTGATCGCCCCCCTCAAATGCCGAGAGAGTTTCCTTGGAGTACGCCGCTTTCACGTGAGGCAATTTTGCCCGCTGTCGCAAATCATAGCGGCATGGATGGCTGCAAATTGGACAGCCGATCCAATGTCCGGCGGCCAGCCCAACCATATCGCCCCACGGGCTGTGCAGCTTGCGTGCGGGCGCAGGCGGGTCAGGCTTAGATGGTGATTTTCAGCGCGCCGCTGTCGTCGGCGTTGCCAAACGCATCGTGCGCGGCAACTATCTGGTCGAACTTGAAGCGATGGGGAATGAGCCGGGTCGGGTCGATCTTGTGCGCGTGCCAGGCCGTGAGCAGCATCGGCGCAATGACCAGTAGTCGCGCTGCAAGGGGACTTTCAGAGGGATCAGCAAGACGAAGTGACTCCGTCCCAATTGTCGCAACAGCGTCGCGACAATTCGTTCGTCAGGAAACCGGTCAGCAAATTGCGCCATGCTCCGCAAGTTTTTTCGGCGAAGCCTTTGCCATATCCAATGGACGGCTCAGGACAATCATGTTGATCGCAACTATCATGCAGTCCTCAGTTCACGGAACGAGACTGTCTTCGCCACACCTCACTTGCTCAACAACCGCATCCCCCGC
>AEPR01000831.1 GCA_000195205.2 Oxalobacteraceae bacterium IMCC9480
TTCGATGCCGGTGCGGTACCTGTTCCTGGACGAGGTGGATGGTTATCCGATTGACGTCGAGGGTGAAGGCGATGCGATCTCGCTGGCCGAAGCCCGGACGCGCACGTTTGCGCGTCGAAAGATTTTCATTGTGTCGACCCCGACGATTTCGGGGGCGTCGGCGATTGAGAGGGAATATGAGGCATCCGACCAGCGCCGCTACTTTGTACCGTGCCCGCACTGTGCACACCGGCAATGGATGCGCTTTGAGCATTTGCGCTGGGAGAAAGGTCAGCCGGAAACGGCGGCCTACGTGTGCGAGTCCTGCGATGAGCCGATTGCCGAGCACCACAAGACGTGGATGCTGGAACACGGCGAGTGGCGCGCG
>AEPR01000830.1 GCA_000195205.2 Oxalobacteraceae bacterium IMCC9480
CGGCCACATCGAGGGTCTGGCCAAGGCCGAATTGCAAGGTGATGATCGAGACGCCAGCGGCGCTGGTCGAACTCATGCGCTCGAGGCCGGACATCTGGCCGAACTGGCGCTCCAGCGGCGCGGTCACGGTCTGGCCCATCACTTCGGGACTGCCGCCCGGATACAACGTCTGCACCTGGATGGTCGGGAAATCAACTTGCGGCAAGGCCGACAGCGGCAGGAAACGGAAGCCGACGATGCCGGTCAGCACGATGGCGACCATCAGCAGCGCGGTCGCTACCGGGCGCTCGATGAAGGGACGTGACGGATTCATGCAGCGGCTTTGTTCATGGTGCAGCAGCGGGCTGCGGGCGACGGCGACGCTCGCCGGCCGGGACTGGCTTGCCATCGGCACCGACGGCGACAGCAGCTCCATTGCGCTTGCCCTTGCCGCCCGGCTTGTCACCCGGCAGCGAGACTGCGGCACCGTCGCTGAGGCGGTCACCGCCCTCGGTGACAACGCGTTCGCCCAGCTTCAAGCCGGACGTGATTTCGACCTTGTCGACATCGGCCTGACCGCGCGTGACCAGACGCATGCCGGCAGTGCGGTCGCTATTGAGGACGTACACAAAATCGCCCTTGCTGCCGTGCCGCAGTGCCGTCACCGGAATCGTTACTGCACCGGTAATGGTGCGTAACTGCAGGCGCACATTGACGAACTGGTTCGGGAACAGCGTCATTTTGTCATTCGAAAAACGTGCCTTGGCCTTGACGGTGCCGGTCTGCACATCGATCAGGTTATCCAGCGTTGAAAAACGGCCAGTCGCCAGCAAGGTCACGCGGGTGCGATCGAATACCGTGACTGCCAGCTCGGCCTTCCCGGCCGACCGCTCCAGCACATCGGTCACGCGGTCCTGCGGTACGGCAAACTGCACATCGATGGGCGTGAGCTGCGTGATCACGACGATGCCGGCCGCGTCGCCGGGATTGACGACATTGCCGGCATCGACGGCGCGCAAACCGACCCGTCCGGCGATCGGTGCGGTGATCTTGCTGTAGCCCAGATTGAGCCTGGCGGTGCCTTCGGTGGCGCGATCGGACAGCACCGTGCCCTCGAGCTGTTTGACCAGCGCCTGCTGGGTATCGACTTCCTGACGTGCAATCGAATCTTGCGCAAGCAATGTCTTGAAGCGCTCCAGCGTGACCTTGGCGCTGGCGAGTTGCGCTTCGTCGCGCTGACGCTGGCCCGAAGCCTGCATCAGCACCAGCTCGAACTGGCGCGGATCGATGGTCGCCAGCACCTGGCCGGCGCGTACCGTCTCGCCTTCGCGGAACAGGATCTGCTGCAGCACGCCACCGACTTGCGGGCGCACCGTCACTGACGCCGCCGGCATGACCGTGCCGAGCGCATCGAGTATCACCGGCATGTCGGCTGCGGTCGCCGTGGCCACGCCAACCGTCGTGCTGGGTCGCCCGCCGCTGCGCCCGCCGGCCCCCTGCGCCGCAGGGTCCCGATGGGTCAGATACCACGCCACGCCGCCCACGGCGGCCACTGCCAATAGCGCGATCAGGCTACCGATCAGTATGGTCCGGCGGGCAGGTTTTTTGCGGGTAGCCGGGGGCAGCGTTGCAGGTGTATCCATTGTTTTTCCTTGATGACCAGATGATGCCGGCGAATTTTTGTAGCGGCATGATCGCATGCGCCGACCGTGCTTGCTGCCTGATGATTCAGTCGCCGTCAAAATACCGGAAGCCGGTGCGATAGCCGGCAAACGGCGTGGCTGCTTACAGCCGGAATGCAAGCGAAACAGGCCTGCAATAATGGGGATACATGCCTGGCTTAAGGCCGTATATCTGCCGATCATTTCCATCATGAATCGTTCATGAAGACAATCTTTCACCAGAAAAAATTTGCGCTCTAGTCGTGCCTGCCGTTTGCGTCGCGGGGTTTTTGAATGGCCTATCGCTTTTTTCCAACGCCGACCTCCTTCACGCCAGCCGTTTTTTGGCGCGGCCTCCAATAAAAATGATCCGGCCCGCTTTGACGGCAAGCTGCTTTTTTATGCAGTGGGTTGGCAGGTTTTTTATTGAAAGGATGAATATGAAATGGCGTGAACTGACAAAAGCAGCAGCAAGCACGGCAATGGGATTGGCGCTCGTTGCCTGTGGTGGCCATGACCGCAACGACGCTTCAGCGCAGGGCAACGCGCCGCCGCCGACTGCCGAAGCAGCCATTGCAAAACTCGAAAACGCCGGTGCCATTCCGAAGCTGGATCGCTCGGCGTCGCTGGCCGGGCCGGATGTCGATGGCAACGGGGTGCGGGACGATATTGATGCG
>AEPR01000829.1 GCA_000195205.2 Oxalobacteraceae bacterium IMCC9480
TGACCGTAACTAACTTTAGCGGTGGTGCCTTTGTAATCCTTGCGCAGAATGACATTGACCACACCGGCAATCGCGTCGGAACCGTAAATGGCCGATGCACCGTCTTTCAGGATTTCAACACGCTCGACCGCTTCCAGTGGAATCAGGTTCAAGTCGGCAAACACTTTTTGACCGTCATCGGCCAGACCATACGGTGCAACACGACGGCCATTGACCAGCACCAGCGTCGATGCAGTACCGAGGCCGCGCAGCGAGATGCCCGATGCGCCCGCAGCAAAACCGTTACCGAAGGTTGTCGGCACCGAACCCTGGTTATCGACGGCGAGTGATTGCAGCAATTCAGCAACGCTGGCTTTGCCGGATTTCTCGATGTCCGTACGGCTCAGGACCTGTACGGCGGAGGCAGTTTCTGCCTGCGCCCGACGGATGTTAGAACCGGTCACTTCAACGCGTTGTGTGGCAGCTGCTTCCTGTGCGAGGACGGGCATGGCGATCATGCCCAGACCCATGACGACGCTGCCTGAGAACATCAGGCGCATCGATCGCGACAATACGGTTTCCTTCATCATTGCCAATCTCCTTCGGGGGGGG
>AEPR01000828.1 GCA_000195205.2 Oxalobacteraceae bacterium IMCC9480
CACCTGATCATCAGCGACGTCAACATGCCCAACATGGACGGCATCGCCTTCGTCAGCGCGGTCAAGCTGCTGCCGGCCTACCGCTTCACGCCGGTGATCATGCTCACCACCGAGACCGACATCGACAAGAAAAATGCCAGCCGCGCCGCCGGTGCCAAAGCCTGGGTGGTCAAGCCATTCAGGCCCGAACAATTGCTCGACGCCGTACAAAAACTCTGCCTGCCATGACCACCCGCGTCCTGCGTATCGATGGCGAACTGACCATCTATCGTGCCGATGAAATCAAGGCGCTGCTGCTGGCCGCACTGGCCGAACCAAGCGACCTCGAACTGGACCTGTCCGGCGTCAGCGAGCTCGATACGGCCGGCTTGCAGCTACTGATGCTGGCCAAGAAAACCGCACTCGCAGGATCCCATGCGCTGCACCTGGTGGCCCACAGCACGGCGGTCACCGGCGTCTTTGAACTGCTCGACCTGGCCGGCTATTTTGGCGATCCGCTGGTCCTGCCGCACGCACCGCAATTGGCCACCACAGGACCCTCCGCATGAACCTCGACGATGCACTGCAAACGTTTTTTGCCGAATGCCGCGAACTGCTCATCGAGATGGAAGACGCGCTGCTGGTGGTCTTGCAGAGCGAACCCAAAGAGGAACTGGTCAACGCGATTTTCCGTGCGGCGCATACGATCAAGGGTTCGGCCGGCCTGTTCGGACTGGACCATATCGTGGCCTTCACGCATGTGGTCGAAAGCGTGCTGGACCGGGTCCGTGACGGCAAGCTGCCGGTCACTGAATCGCTGGTGAGTCTGCTGCTGGGCTGTTGCGACCAGATCGGCCGGCTGGCCGAAGCGGTCGCCGCCGGCCACAACGGCATCGATGAGCAACTGCAATCGCAGGGCGCACCGCTGCTCGCGCAACTGTCGGCCTATCTCGACAGTCCGGCACCGAAGGCCCTGCCGGTAACGGCCATCACCGTGTCCGCCGATCCGGTCGAACGCATCGCCCATGCCGGTATCGATGCCGACCACTGGCATATCTCGATCCGCTTCGGTGCCGACGTGCTGCGCAATGGCATGGACCCGCTGTCGTTCCTGCGCTACCTCGCCACGATGGGCAGCATCGTCGGCATCGCCACGCTGGCCGATAGCATTCCGGACGCCGGCAATATGGATCCGGAAAGCTGCTATCTCGGATTTGAAATCGCCTTCCGCACCGGTGCCGACAAGGCCACCATCGAAAGCGTCTTCTAGTTCGTGCACGACGATTGCCAGCTGCACATCCTGCCACCGCACAGCCTGATTGCCGATTACGTAGGCCTGCTGCACGAAGCACCGGAACAAGCAGCCATGCTGGGCGAATTGCTGATGCGCTGCGGCACGCTGACCGTACGTGAACTGGACCTCGCGCTGACGACCCAGAGCCACAGTCCGGCCACACCGATCGGCGTCATTCTGGTCGAACAATTGCTGGTGCAACCGGCCGTCGTCGATGCCGCGCTGACCCGCCAGCAGCAGGTCCGCGAGGCCGGCGCGCAGGAAAACCGCTCGATCCGCGTCGATGCCGACAAGCTCGACCAGCTCATCAACCTGGTCGGCGAACTGATCATCGCCGGTGCCGGCGTGAACCTGATTGCAAGGCGCGCGCAAAACAGCGAACTGCAGGAAAGCAGCTCGAAATTATCGAGCCTGGTGCAGGAAGTACGCGACAGCGCGCTGCAACTGCGGATGGTCAAGATCGGCGCGACCTTCAACCGATTCCAGCGCGTCGTGCACGATGTCTCGCGCGAAATCGGCAAGGACATCGCCCTCGCCATCCACGGCGAAGACACCGAACTCGACAAGACCGTGGTCGAAAAAATCGGCGACCCGCTGCTGCATCTGGTGCGCAATGCGATCGATCATGGCATCGAACCGGCGGCGGTACGACTGGCCAGTGGCAAGCCGGCGCGCGGTCGCGTCACGCTCGATGCCTGCCATGATTCCGGTGCCATCGTCATCACCGTCAGCGACGACGGCGGCGGACTCAAGCGCGAGCGCATCCTGGCCAAGGCGATCGAACGCGGGCTGGTCGATGCCGGCCGCGAACTGAGCGATGGCGAGATCTACGACCTGATCTTCGAACCGGGTTTTTCGACCGCGGCCGAAGTGACCAACCTGTCCGGTCGCGGTGTCGGCATGGATGTCGTCAAGCGCAACATC
>AEPR01000827.1 GCA_000195205.2 Oxalobacteraceae bacterium IMCC9480
CAAGGGATGGCTGGAAAGTAAATCGGCGGGCCGGCGGATCGCGCCGGGGGCGAATTTTACCGCAAGTGAGGGGAACGGATGGACGGGCCATCGTGTTGCCGTCGTGCTGGCCTGCCCGACATGGAACCTTCGCAAGGTCGTCCCCACTCAAGTACCAGACAGCGCCAGGCCAACCCGCCATGCCGATTGTCGATCCTTCGGCTGACACGCCTGCCACGGCAAGCATCCGCATTTCTCAACTTGGCCCGGCTAACGGGCATTTTTTACAGGTCTTGATCCGTCATCATGCAAATTTCGAACAACCCATTGCGTCATCCGGCAGCTGCCGGTTCGGCTGCGGGCGACAACGGTGCGATTCAGCAAGCAGTCAACGCGCCAGTGGCTGGTGGCGGCAGTCCAACGCTCTTTGGCCCGCAGGCTGTTCGCACGGGCATTGCGGTGCGCAACCAGCTGAGCGGTAATCTGCCGGGTTCTCCGAGGGAGGAACTGCGGGGTTATATTGCGGCGGTGCGTAGCAATCCGAAGTCGGCAAATAACTTCATCAACCTCGGCCACTACATGACAGCGACCGAGCAAATCCTCTTCAAGGGCGAACAAATGACCAAGCAAGACTGCTACCTGAAGGCGGCTGTACT
>AEPR01000826.1 GCA_000195205.2 Oxalobacteraceae bacterium IMCC9480
CGAGCCGGTTACCATGAAAGCGCCCAGCTGTGCGAGTTCGTCAGCGATCTGCGGTGCGCTGCGACTGATCGTGCCTTCTTCCAGCATCTGTGCAGTGAAGCTAGCCAGCCCCGGTTGGCCGGCAGGATTCGCGCCGGAGCCGCTGCGCACCACCAGCTCGGCGGCGACCAGTGGCAAGGCAGGATTGAAATTGTGGATCACGGTCAGGCCATTGGCGAGCATGAAGGTGTCGCCCCCGGGTAGCGCGAACGGAGCCAATGGCCGGGCCTTAGGCACTTGCCGGCGCCATGGCTCGTCTTTGTTGAGCGACGTGCGCGGCTCGGCGCTCGCTTTCACCACCGGGGGTGTCGGCACTTCCGCTCCGAGTTCTTTCGGACCCGGTACGCCATGCACGACTACGCGCGCAGTCGTGGACAGTTGGGCATCAACGACGCGCTTGACGTCGGCGGCAGTGACCTGACGATAGCGTTCGATATCCTTCGGCAAATAGCCGGGGTCACCGAGGTACTGGTTGTACTGGTTCAGCTGGTTGGCCAGGCCTTCGCCACCGACTTTCTCGATGCGGGTCAGCATCGCGGTTTCGATCGTGTTGCGGGCGCGCGCGACTTCCTTGTCGTCGGGACCATTTGTGCGCAGCAGTTGCAGCTGCTCGTCGATGGCCGCTTCGATTTCTTTTGCATCGTGACCCGGACGCGCGGTCACCGACACCACGAACATCGAGGTCAGTGCGTTCGATCCTTGCGCGGCGCTGACTTCCTGGGCGATCTGCTTGTCATAGACCAGCGACTTGTAAAGGCGACTGGATTTGCCGCCGCCAAGGATCTGTCCGGCAATCGCCAGCTCGGCATCGCCCGGCTGGTAAGCCGGTGAGGTCAGCCAGCCCATGTAGACCCGTGGCAGCTCGACCTGATCGGTCACGACGGCGCGCCGCTCGGTGGTGATCGGCGGCGTCACGACAGTCGACTTTGGCAGCGCCGGACCGCGCTTGAAACTGCCAAAATATTTCGCCACCAGCGCCTTGGTACGGACCTTGTCGATATCGCCGACGATAACCAGGCTGGCATTGTTGGGGCGGTAATA
>AEPR01000825.1 GCA_000195205.2 Oxalobacteraceae bacterium IMCC9480
ACAGGCCTTCGCCGCCATGCTCGTGCAGGACATCCTTGCCGGCCACGCCGAAATCAGCAGCGCCGTATTGCACGTAGGTCGGCACATCCGAGGCACGCACGATGATGACGCGCACGTACGGATCGTTGGTCGGCAGGATCAGCTTGCGCGAGGTTTCCGGATCTTCGGTGACCATGATGCCGGCGGCTTCGAGCAGCGGAATGGTTTCTTCGAAGATGCGCCCTTTCGACAGGGCCAGGGTCAGTTGCTGTTCAATGGGGATATTCGCTGGCATATTCATTTGACTCGCTCGATCTGTGCGCCGACTGCCGACAATTTGACTTCCATGCGGTCGTAACCGCGGTCCAGGTGATAGATGCGTTCGATCAGGGTCTGGCCTTGCGCGGCCAGGCCGGCAATGACCAGCGACGCCGACGCGCGCAGGTCAGTCGCCATGACCGGTGCGCCGACAAATTTGTCGACACCCTTGACGATGGCGATGTTGCCTTCGATGTCGATGGCCGCGCCCAGCCGGTTCATTTCCTGCACATGCATGAAGCGGTTTTCGAAGATGGTTTCGGTGACATGACTGGTGCCATCAGCGATGCAATTCAAGGCCATGAACTGGGCCTGCATGTCGGTCGGAAAGCCAGGATACTCGGTGGTACGAAAACTGATCGCCTTCGGACGTGCGGCCATCTGGACACGGATCCAGTCCGGGCCGGAGGTCAGGATCACTCCGGCTTCGCGCAACTTGTCGAGCGCGACATCGAGGATGTCGCTGCGGGTGTTTTTCAGGATGACGTCACCGCCGGTGGCGGCGACCGCGCACAGGAAAGTGCCGGTCTCGATGCGGTCGGCGATGACGGTGTGTTCAGCGCCATGCAAACTGGCGACACCCTGGATGACAAGGCGGTCGGTGCCGATGCCTTCGATCTTCGCGCCCATTGCTACCAGCAGGTGCGCGAGGTCGGCGACTTCGGGCTCGCGGGCGGCGTTTTCGAGGACGGTCTCGCCGTCAGCCAGCGTCGCGGCCATCAGCAGATTCTCGGTGCCGGTGACGGTGATCATGTCAGTGACGATGCGCGTGCCCTTGAGCTTCTTGGCGCGCGCATGAATGTAGCCGGCTTCGATCGTGATCTCGGCACCCATCGCCTGCAAGCCCTTGATGTGCTGGTCGACCGGACGCGAACCGATTGCGCAACCACCCGGCAGCGAGACCTTGGCTTCGCCGAAACGGGCCAGCAGCGGACCGAGCACCAGAATCGAGGCGCGCATGGTCTTGACCATGTCATACGGGGCTTCGAGCTTGTCGATGCTGGCACCGTTGAGCATGACGTGATTGCCTTCCTGCTCGGCGCGCAAACCCATCTGGCGCAGCAATTTCAGCATGGTCGTCACGTCCTGCAGTTGCGGCACGTTCGACAGCTGCACGCTGTCGGCAGTCAGCAATCCGGCGCACAGGATAGGCAGTGCGGCATTCTTGGCACCCGAAATGAAGATATCGCCGGACAGGCGGTTGCCACCCGTGATGAGGAGTTTATCCATTGTTGGCGAACTCCTCGGGCGTCAGGGTCTTCATCGACAGCGCGTGGATTTCTTCGCGCATGCGATCGCCCAGCGCGGCATAGACGATCTGGTGGCGCTGGATCAGGCGCTTGCCGGCAAAGGCGTCGGAGACGATGACAGCCTTGAAATGCTGGCCATCACCTTCGACTTCAACGTGACTGCAGGCGAGGCCGGCGGCGATGTAATTCTTGACGAGTTCTGGAGTAGGAAACATGACGGGCTCTTTAAAAAAACGTGTTCAGTGGCGCAGCTTGTAGCCGCTCTTGAGCATGCCGACAGCGATGGCGGCCAACAACAGCGAGAAGGCGCTGACGATAGACAGACTCAACAGCGGATTGACATCGGACTGCCCGAAAAAGCCGTAGCGGAAACCATCGATCATGTAGAAGAACGGGTTGAAATGCGACACCGTCTGCCAGGTCGGCGACAAGGAATGGATCGAATAAAACACGCCCGACAGGAAGGTCGCCGGCATGATCAGGAAATTCTGGAAGGCCGCCAACTGGTCGAATTTCTCGGCCCAGATACCGGCGATCAAGCCCATCGTGCCCAGCATGACCGCACCCAGCAACGCGAAGATCAGAATCCACCACGGTGCCACGAACGACAGGTTGGCGAACCATGCGGTGATGATGAAGACGCCGGCACCAACGGCAAA
>AEPR01000824.1 GCA_000195205.2 Oxalobacteraceae bacterium IMCC9480
TGGGCACGATAACCCCGTGCCCACCCTACAAACTATCCGGGTGGCGGGACACTGTCACGACGCCGGAAACGCGCCCGCAAAGCAGCCGGCCTGGTAGCCGCCACTGACGGTTTCATCCTTGATCGTGGTACAGACCAGCTTGACCCACTCGTCCTGCTGCAGCACGGTGCCATCCGGCAGCACGCCGCCGGATGCCGTGAACGACAGCAAACAGACCGGGCAGGTTTGCGCCGACGACGCACAGCGCGCCTTGCCGCTGTCGGTGAATCCGGCGGTGCCGAATTTGTTGTAGTGCATGAAGCCAATCATCGCGATTCTCCTTGGACAGAAAAAAATCAGGTATTCGGTATGCCGGCAATCGGGCATTCCGGCGTGCCGGCAGTCGTGCGCGTCAGCGCTTCCGATTGCGCGCGCGCGGCTTGCGGATCGTTGACCCAGGTCTTGTAGAAATCGAACGGGCAGTCGGCCTTGCCGGCCGGGTCTTCGCCGGAATTGATGGTGCCGGTGTAACCACGGTGCAGCAGCTTGTACAGGTGGTTTTGCGATTGCCAGTTGCGACGCGCGTCGCGGATGCTGCTGACCGACAGTTCGGCGTAGTTGATGCCCATTTCTTCGGTGCCGCATTCGCCCAGCGTGCGGCCGTCGTAGCCGACCAGCGCCGAGTGGCCGAAGTATGAATACACGCCATCGAAACCCGTCGCGTTGGCCACTGCCACATACACGTTGTTCATGAAGGCCATCGCCTTCGAGACCAGTATTTGCTGTTCTTTCGACGGGTACATATAGCCCTGGCAGCGCACGATCAGCTCGGCACCCTTCATCGAGCAGTCACGCCAGATTTCGGGGTAGTTGCCGTCGTCGCAAATGATCAGGCTGATCTTCAAGCCTTTCGGACCGTCGCAGACATAGGTCGTGTCGCCCGGATACCAGCCTTCGATCGGCGTCCACGGCATGATCTTGCGGTACTTCTGCACGATCTCGCCCTTGTTGTTCATCAGGATCAGCGTGTTGTACGGTGCCTTGTTGGGATGCTCTTCATGCTGTTCGCCGGTGATCGAGAACACGCCCCAGACATTGGCCTTGATGCAGGCGGCGGCGAAGACATCGGTCTCGGGGCCGGGGATGGTCGACGCGGTGTCATACATTTCCTGCGCGTCGTACATGATCCCGTGGGTCGAGTATTCCGGAAAAATCACCAGGTCCATGCCGGGCAAGCCGGTCTTCATGCCGACCAGCATGTCGCCGATCTTGCGGGCGTTCTCGAGCACCTCGGCACGGGTGTGCAGGCGTGGCATCTTGTAGTTGACGACCGCGACGCCGACGCTGTCGTTGCTGCTGGAAATGTCACCGTGTCTCATTCGAACTCCTTGATTAGATTGCGTACAACTGAATGACCATCCACGCTTGCCACATTGGCCTTGGCGTAGGTTGGTGGTGCATTTGGTGCAATGCCCGTTGGTTATTG
>AEPR01000823.1 GCA_000195205.2 Oxalobacteraceae bacterium IMCC9480
CGCAGCTGGAACCGGCTGTATGCCCAGATCGGACTAGAAGAAGGCGGCTTCACTTTGCTGGCGCGCGTCTGGAAACGACTCGATGGCGGTGGTTCGAATGACGATAATCCGGACATCCTGGCTTACATGGGACATGGCGACGTACAAGCCAGCTATCGCCAGGGCGGGCATGAATTCTCCGCGACGATGCGGCAGAATTTCAGCACCGATCGCGGTGCCGTGCAGCTTGGCTGGGCGTTTCCGCTGACGCGCAACCTGAAGGGCTATGTTCAGGGCTTCACCGGTTACGGCCAGACGCTGATTGATTACAACTACTCGCACAAGAGTGTGGGCGCGGGGGTTACGGTCGACTTCTGAGTTGTGACCGTTCGTCCTGAGCCCGTCAAAGGCACACACCCCACAAACCGTTCGTCCTGAGCTTGT
>AEPR01000822.1 GCA_000195205.2 Oxalobacteraceae bacterium IMCC9480
CCATCAATGCCCGCCTGTTGCAACTGCGCGGCGACCATCGGTGCGGCAAGTGTTCCCGCAGGAGCGCCGGCGGCACCACTGACGCCGCCCGTGAGACCACCCACCACTGTGTGGGCCACTACGCGCAGCGTGCCGTTGTCACCCCAGTTGTCGTCCAGAGTCTGGGCTTGTTGCCGCAGCGATTGCACACGTACCGGATCGCTTTCCTTGGCAGCTTGCTCTCTGAGACTGAGCGCTTGTTTTTGCTGGCTGGCGGCATAGTCACCAATCGCTGTGCCTGCTTCCCGCCCAAACGTCTGCGTAATCTGCACCTGCGCATTGATGTCTTTTTGCACCTTGTCGGCATCAAAGATTTTCTGCAAGCCAGTTCCGGCGTCCCCGGTGCGCGCTGCCTTGTT
>AEPR01000821.1 GCA_000195205.2 Oxalobacteraceae bacterium IMCC9480
GTATTTGGCGATATCGAGACCCGTCTTGAAGCGATTCTGTGTCCGCATGCGTGCAGCGGATTCAGGATTGATCGCGTTCCAGGCGCTGCCTTCTTTTTCTTTCAAGCCAGCAATGTTCTTGATGTCGTCTTGGTACTGTGACATGGCATATCCTAAATAGTGAAGAGATTGAGAAAAAGGTGCTGAAAACAAAGGCGTTCGAGGTATCGCGTGCTGACAGCAGTAACGTGACGCCGGAGCCAGACTGCATGGAAGAATAATAGCGGCTTTTTTTCAAGCCGCATAGGTCTTATATAAGACAGATGACTTAAATTTATCTGTTTATTTACAATGACTTATGCAGTGAATTTTTTAATGCGAAATGATTTTTCAATAAATGAAATGGATAGCCGGATTTATCAACGGGCGATATCGCGCAATATGGAATTAGCTTTTCGTATCGTGGGAAATGGTGGGGCGCAGGGCAGCGGTCGTCACTGCGTGATTTTGTCTGTCCGGCGTTCGCATGTTTGCTATGCTCGCAAGCTCCGCCGGCAATCGGGTAAGTCCTGCCGGCCCACCACTCACTTACGGATCCGCAGATATGGCCTCGTTGCAAGAACAGTTTTTGAAAGCCGGCCTGGTCGACAAGAACAAAGCCAAACTGGCTAACCAGGACAAGAACAAACAGAAGAAGGTCGAGCGCAGGACCGGAACGCAGAGTGTCGATGAATCCCGCGTCGCGGCACTCGAGACACAACGCAAGAACGCCGAGCGCGCCCGCGATCTCAATGCCCAGCGCGATGCTGCCGCCACGCAAAAGGCGATCGTCGCGCAGATTGCCCAGTTAGTACAACAGAACCGTCAGGGCAAGGGCGCCGGCGACATCGCCTACAACTTCACGCATGGCAACAAGATCGAGCGACTGTATGTCTCGGCCACGGTGCAGGGACATTTGATGGCGGGGCGCTTGGTCATCGTCTGCCAGGGCGCGGTCGTCGAACTGGTCCCGCGCATCATCGCCGACAAAATCGCCGAGCGCGATGCCTCGCTGGTGGTGCGGGTGAACAAGGCCAGCACGGAGATCGATGCCGACGATCCGTATGCGGCATTCCAGATTCCGGACGACTTGATGTGGTGAGTCGCCACCGCTCGAGGGCGATGCGCCTGTCTGCCTAAAAAAAAGGCGGTCTCGCGGGCCCCCGCCGGTACTGGCTTGCAGAAGCGTTCCCCATGGTTATGCACAAAGTTGTGCACATAAAGCGGGTATAAGTATCGTCGCGTGGGCACAGAATTACCTTGCCTACGCGTGCGCACCAAAAAC
>AEPR01000820.1 GCA_000195205.2 Oxalobacteraceae bacterium IMCC9480
GCCAAACTTCCAGCGTACATCTTGTCGCAGGCGGTCGCCGCCCCAGTCGGAAATATTGAAAGGTGGATTGGCGAGGATATAGTCCGCCTTGAGATCGCGTAGTTCGTCCTTGTGAAAGCTGCCCTCGTTGTTCCAGCGGATGTCTGAATCGATACCCCGTACCGCGAGGTTCATCTTGGCCAGCCGCCAAGTGACGTAGTTCGACTCTTGGCCATAAATGGCGATATCGCCGATGCGGCCGCCGTGCTCCTGCACGAATTTCTCGGACTGAACGAACATCCCGCCCGAACCGCAGCACGGGTCATAGATGCGGCCTTGGTAGGGTTCCAGCATTTCGACGAGCACACGCACGACGGAGCGCGGCGTATAGAACTCGCCGCCACGCTTGCCTTCCGCTCCTGCAAACTGACCGAGAAAATATTCGTAGACGCGGCCGAGAATGTCACGTGACGCGTGCCCCTCTTCATTGAGGGCAATACCAGAAATCAGGTCGATCAACTCGCCAAGCATCACCTTGTTGAGCGCTGGCCGGGCGTAGTCTTTGGGCAGTACACCCTTGAGAGACTCGTTGTCCTTCTCAATGGCGCGCATCGCGTCATCGATCAGCGTGCCTATTGTCGGCAGTTTGGCATTGGCTTGCAGGTACGACCAGCGCGCTTCCTTAGGTACCCAGAAAACATTATCGGCAAGGTACTCGTCCTTGTCCTCGGCGGTCTGAGGATCGTCTGCCAGCAGTGCCTTATGCCTTGCCTCGAATGCATCCGAGATGTACTTCAGAAAAATGAGTCCAAGCGCAACGTGCTTGTAGTCGGACGGCTCCATATTGCCACGCAGCTTGTCGGCTGCCTTGAACATATCGGCCTCGAAGCCGAGGTTGCCGCCATTCCCAATCTTGTTATCGCCAATAGCCATATTAAAAATTCCAGTCCTAAAACAATTTTTGATTACTGTCCCGCATCCAAGTCTGTCAGCATTTTTCCGGCCATATCACAAGGCAATCTGCGTCCGTGGGCGCGCATCTGCCGATATGCGGCGCGTGCCGCTTGTAAGATGATTGTCCCTGCATACACCATTTCATTTACCAGTCAACGCGTTCCGCCAACTTCAACGTTTTCGCTTTTCGCGACCAACTTTAAAGCCTCGTCCCCTGTCAGCAGCGGACATGTTTCCTTTAACGCCAGCGTAAGCAAAAATAAATCGTTACGACCGAGTCTGGAGTACTTTGCAGCCAACTTTACCACTCGCGTCACCATTTCCTTATCAAGAACTATGCTGAGAGGCCCATTCCAAGCAGGTAGTTATGTTGCTCTTCCAGCTCCTCACAGAAGAGGACGTCAGGAACCGCGAATTGATATTCAAGACTGAACAGTGGCGCAACGAGCCCGCCAATCTCGATGTCAATCAAGATATTTGCGTCACTGATAAGTAGCAGCATCGCTACCCTCCAGAGACCGCACTGCCTGGAACGAGATCAAGGATATGTTCATCAGCTCCGCCGCTTTCGACTCGCCGATATAGTCTTCTGCCAGCGCATGAAAAATCATTTGCTCAAAGACATGCGCCTTCTCGGTCGGGTATTGCTTTCCCGGTTCCTTGAGGTGCCATCCCTTTATGCGGAACAATTTGACCTGCCCGTCCCGCCAAGCTGGTGTGACGATACCGAGATCGCGCGCGCGATAAAGAATTCCAGCCATACTCAGGCCAAATTCCTCCTTGAGTAAGGCCAGTTCTTTCGGTTCAATATCATTGCGGTGAGCACCAAGTTCCTGTTCGACGGACTTTCGGGGAATTAAGAATGCACCGGCGAATCGGTTGCATGCCATTTCCTCGTCGAGGTTGTCTGCGAGCAGACCCGACAGCATGAGATGTCCGAGTTCATGCGCCAACGTAAAACGCTGACGGTCGCCCGGCCAATTGCCGCCAACGACGATGATGGGCATCCGATTGACTGAGGCCGCCAGGCCATCGAATTTTTGATCTGCATTCGTATCGGTCATGAAAACGCGAATGCCGTGCGTTTCGAGAACATCAATCAGATCAAGGATAGGGCCACATCCCAGATCCCATGCCTGACGCACAATCTCGACCACAGATTCAATTTGCGCAAGATCAGTGATTCGAGGAGGCAATCCATGAACCGGCGCAAACGGGAGGACAGGTGACGTAGGGAATAAATTTTCCAACTCGATCCGGCGCTCAATCTGATCAATCACTTCGTGCTCAATGGCTTTTAGCTGCTTTTTTGGTAAGGAGCTGCGTTTGCGGTACTCGATGCCATCAAGGGCTACCGTTTCCGGACGGAAGAAATATTCCGTGCGCACATTCAGTGCACGGGCAAGCTTGATCAATGTCGCCGACGTCGGCGTGGCTTGCTCATCCTCATATTTTTTGACTGACGCATGTGTCAGACCGATCTGCGCACCGACTTCACGCAGCGAAAGTCCAGCCGCTTTTCGAGCCCGGGAAAGTCGTCGACCAATCATGTCAGCTCCTCCTTTAAAGGTTTACATTTTTATAAATTATAGTTTGTTTTGTAAACCTCAGCTAAAATCCGGCCAATTCCGCCCATCCAAATAGTCACGCAATAGTCAAAAA
>AEPR01000819.1 GCA_000195205.2 Oxalobacteraceae bacterium IMCC9480
ATTTCAACGTAGAGAAGGCAAAGACGCACATCATGTGTAGGCAGCACGTATCTTGATATTACCGAATAGTCATCCGATATCAATAGTAATTTGTGCGCTACGAATATTTCCTGACAGTGAATTAATCAGGAAAATTTAAATATTAGCAAGATTTTGCGACACTCATTAGTGATCTAAAATAATGCTGATGGGTCCAGCGATTTAGCACGTCCAATTGACCCGCTTCAGATATACGTTTGACCTCCATTTCGTTTTTTGGATTAATAGCCCATTCAATTGCCGACCGCAATGACTCTACAGAATTTTCAGTAACAATTCCAGTCTCTCCATGCCTGATATGATCGCGTACGCCTGGTGCATCGGTAACAATGACTAACTTACCTAATGACATAGCATTTAAATAAGTCTGTTGGCCGGCACTTCGATTCGAATTTTGCAAGGGAGTAATAACAATTTTTGAGCCCGCCATTTCATCGAAAAAAATATTTTGTGACACAGGGCGGCAAACGACATAGGGGTTTAATTTTTTTAAGGTATATGACGATGCAATTTTCAACGGAAATGAAATACCCTCATAAGCCTTTACTAATAGATCATAATTACGCAAAGAATTTCCGCCTGAAAATATATAGTCTTCGCTTTTACTCGAAATAATTTTTTTAGAAAACAAAGTTGTGCCAAACGGTGTAAAACAAACTTGTTTATTTTTAACACCCCAAGTGGTCGAAAAGTTCTCTTTTTCAAACGATGAAAGAACGCAATAACGCACTCTTGGATGATTTACAAGCTTAATCATTAAACCCGCCAAGATTGGCATGATCCTCGCTAATTTTGGAAAGCGATTGGTTAATGCACGACTTCCAGTTTCCCAAGTACAGTCAGCAAGAACTACGAATGGTCGGTGGAAGGTTAACTTTAATACAATCGCAGCCAGCAGATCTACATACTTATCAGTGGCACCTAATGCGCCGTTTAATATAATAATATCGTATGAATGGCGAGCTTTAAACACGTTGAAAACATGCTCCAAAACACTAACTCCACGACGATCAATCAAAAATGCATCATCGAATGATGGTTCGTCGGTCCATATTGTTGTAGCAATTCTTTTACTCATTGATGAAAACAGCCTGTAATAAATTTAAGTTCAATATGTTTATAATTATTAATTTAAAATGTAAATCTTGATTATATATCTCGAATTCCATCCTAGGCAGGATGCGGAATAACATTCCAGTGTAGGAAACTAAGATCCCGTCTTTTTAAAATCAAGAGAGTTCATTTAATTTTCAATCAAGAGGATATTTTTTTAGGAAAAATTTTTCATCGGTGGAGAATCGGCTAATTTTGAAAATTCTTTTCAAGAATTTCCCACACGAATCAATAACAGCTAGTGGCAACCCTGTTAAATTTACGCTATTGAAACCAATATTTGCAAGAAACTTACCGCCGGAGGAGTGCCTGAACAGCCAAACTGAATCTGAAATGTCTTCACCCTTTATACTACGAGCCACAACGAGATACGGTGAGGATTCAAGCATTAGATATTCGTAATAAGAGTTAATTCGACTTTTTAGCTTACCACCACCAAAAAATATTTGCGGAGGGGCAACTGAGCGACTCCAAGGCTTTCTTCCCATCGCATGAATTAATTGAGGACTACGTCGTAGAAAAGTATTTTTAAGTCGCTCACTTACGCCAAACCCTCCTGCTCCAAAACATTGAGCGATTTCAACTCCGCGCCGCAGTAACCTTACAGGCATATGACCATATTTTTTTCCACCAAGCAATGCGGTCAAAACTTCCTGATCTCCTAACATGTGTATAGGTCTTTGCATATCGGGAAGTTTTTGCATTGCAAGATAGACTGGGTGTCCTAGTAACAACTGCCAGTCTTTAATTAAATGAAGGTGATTTTTAGTTACACGAATGACACCTGTATTTACAGTTGCACTGAGCGTTCTAAATGGAACTAATGCCCAGGCCCGTGTACGGAGGTCGTTTCCCTGTTGCTGCCCCCAATAAGGCTCTTCTGTGGAAATCAACATATTCTCACTTTGAGTCGTCAGTTCAGATAGGATAGGTCCGTTTACAATGATATCAGCGTCCAACCAGATTACCTGCGAATGTCCACGCTCAAGAAGCATCAATATCAAATCAGGTTTAATATTCCAACCCTTGCCAGTTCCATGGTCTAGATAAATTCGCTCCACACCATGCTGTTGTTCGATCCATTTATCAGCCTCTGAGCTTGAATTGGGGAAACTGACAGCAATTTTCAATTCTGGGCTGTGACGATGCAAACTTGCAATTGCAAATTGAATACCCGGAAAATGAGTTAATCTGTCTTCGTGTAGGCAAACAACCGTCTCAATTGAGGATGCATTCATTTAAAATTTCTATAGGGTTGCTTTTCTCGTAATCAATTTTACACTCATTATTGCTTATCAAAAACATATTCACTGGGAAAACTACGATATTTATCTATAGTTGATCGATAGCCCGATAAGGCACTGCTAGTTTGACCTACGCAATTAAACATACCCGTCCGAACATGATAGATGGAGACATAGTTTTTTTGGCAAATACCGCCATCAAAAAATAACTTTCATCTAGACAACAGCAGTCTCTTTTTGAATGACCAGTTCTCTAATTCCAATACCAAAAATCTTACAATAATTCAATACGAATTCAATCATTTTAGTCTTTGAACTAATTCAAGAAATAACTAAAACTTAAACGATTTATCTCACTAAAGTGAGATAAGGTACGAAATTGTCAGTATCTGTGGATAATTTTTTTGAAAAGTAGTTTCCGGTCAATTTCATATCGCAGTTTTGATCTCAGCATCATCAGAAATTCTTGGTGCGTTTCGGCGGTCGCGGGCATCCCTCCAACTATTTGTGGGGCACTCTGACACATGCATCATCTTGCCTTGCCGATCAACACAATAATCTTTACAAACGACCATTTCTGTCATGTCAGTATTAGGTGTTACTCGCGTATATTCAAATAACACGCTTCGTACAACTTCTGC
>AEPR01000818.1 GCA_000195205.2 Oxalobacteraceae bacterium IMCC9480
GCGGGTGGAATTTTTTTCAAAGACCATTACCAGCGTGCGGTCCAGCAGCGGATGGTAGGGCTCGTATTTCTTGAACTTGTGTTTGATGAAGCGGGTGCGCTCGATGATGTACTCGAACTCGGCGAGCGTGAAGTCGGAAAACTGCAGGAAATGTTTGATGGTCATAGTTGAAAACGACGATGGAACGCTGCCGGGTGCCGAAAAGGGAATCGTGAATTATAAAGGATAGGGGCGGGGAGAAGCCGTTTCGATGGGCTGCGCGTCAACCAAATCACTGTTCGGGCTTGGTATCAACCAAGTAACCGTTCGGCTTGGGTATCAATCAAGTAACCGTTCGGCCTG
>AEPR01000817.1 GCA_000195205.2 Oxalobacteraceae bacterium IMCC9480
TCGGGCCCATTGAACTGATGCCATCGGCGGTATTGCTGGTGCCGAATACGACCACCTTGGTGGCCACTGCGATCGGATCGGCGGCGAAGGCCGAGTTCGACAGCGTCGGGCCGAATACCATCAGGACCTTGTCCTGAAAAATCAGTTTCTTGAAGACGTTGATCGCTTCTTCTTTTTTGCCTTGCTCGTCTTCGATGACCAGGACCAGCTTGTTGCCGGCGACGCCGCCCTTGGCATTGATTTCGTCAGCGGCCAGCGTCAGGCCATTCTTGATGGCGCTGCCGTATTTGGCGGCCGGGCCGGTCAGTGCTTCGGCGGCACCGAGCTTGATGTCGGCGGCGAAGGCGGAACAGCCGATACCGGCAGCGATCAGGGCCAGGGTAAGTTTCTTGATGGTCAGTGTGGTGTGCATGGGGGCTCCGGGAAGTGGCGGGTCTCTGATGTTGTCGGTCACTGCTTCATGGCAGGCAGTGTTTCAGTTTTTTTGTAACGAACGGTCGAGAGGGTAGCAGGGTCTGCGCATGGCATCAACTGTGGCGAGCCACAGTCATGCAAGCAGCATCAATGCCGGCCAAAAAAAACCGGCTGCCGGCTCTTGCGAGCGGGCAGCCGGTGGCGGTTGCTGACGATGCTACCGGGTCGGATTAGCTGACCGGTGCGGGAACAGTTTCTTCCGGCGAGGTCACGCCGATACTATCGATTTCACGCGCCGGGGTGTCGTCCGGTGCGGTGCTGACCAGATTGGTCACGAAGGTGATGAAGCCATCGAGGAAGGTGGTGCCGGCCGGCGGTGTGACAACTTCCGAACCGCCGCCGCTGCCGCCGCCGCAGGCTGACAGCGAGACCGCTGCTGCCATGGCGCATAAAAGTAAGATTTTTCTCATGGTGCTCTCCTGATCAAATTGCCTTTAGGGTTGGCGGGTCTTAGTGCTTCAACGAGCCGGCGATGGGCGTTTTCAGGTACGGGAAGGCATTGTCGAAGAAGGTGTAATCGACGAAGGCACCATCAGTAAAGTCGATCGCACCGGAAGGCGCATCGGCAGGAGCGCAACCGATGTTCAGTGTGCACAAGCGACCCATGACCACGCGCAGCGCGATGTCGACGACGTCATCGCCGGGACGACGACCGTTCGGGAAGCCGGCGTTATCGCCACCGATGACACCGAGGCGGCTTTGTGCGGCAGGTGCGGTCGCTGCGGTCGAGGTATTGAGGCGCAGCATTTCGGAACCGACCACGTTGGCAGGCTGGTTGACGCCCTTCACACCGGTCAGGAAGGCCGCGACCAGATCGTTACGCGGGAAGTTGGTCGGTGCCTTGACGCCGGCCGAACCGTACAGGATTTCGACCAGTGCCGGCAAGGTCGGGTTGGTGACGTAATCAATGAACTGGCCATCGCCGCTTGGCATGCTGTGGTTGAACTGGTCTTTGTCTTTGAGGCCGATGACGACTTCATTGACCAGCGGTGCGCCCAGACGCGATACCTGGGTCCATGCGCCGCCTTCTTTCGATGGCTTGCCGGAGTTCGGCGTCGGGTTGATCAAGCGACCCTGGCGCACGCTCGCCGTGGTCCAGGCGCCGATGACCGGCTCGGTGCCATTGGTCAGGCAAACGGTCGGGACTTCGAGTTCGATCGAGGTCACGTTCTTGTCGGCCAGGTCATCATGACCGGCGCGCTCGGCGTTCGAATCGAAGGCGGTGGCAGGCGCCTTGATGTTGATCAGGTCGAAGGTTTCGCCGAGGTTGACGACGAACGGATCCTTGCGCTGGCCGACGAACATCTTGCCGGGCAGGGCGCAGCCGGGAATGTTGATCGAGACAACGTGCTGTGCCGCATAGGCCGCGTAGTCGGGAATCGACTTGTTACCGATGTTGTCGAGTGGCTTGTCGAAGGTGGCGGAACCGCCGGCGGCGTTGGTCACGGCCGCTTTGGTGCCGGTGCGGCGATCGCCGGTTACCAGCGTGACGGAGTAGGTTTCACGGACATTCGCACCCGCTGCGTTAGGGGCATTGATTGCACCGCCGTTGATGACCAGTGGGATCGAGACTTTCTTGCCGCCTACGGTCAGCTGGGTATCTTTGTTGGTGTTATTGAAGCGGAACTGGAAGGTCAGTTGTTCTTTGCCGTTACCGTTGTTGTTGATGTGGATTTCATAGAGCGCATCGGAATCCATCGCAAAGTAGTTCGGGCCGCCGTAGGCATCCTGCAGTGGTGCGTAGTTCGCGATCAGCGTGGTGTACGCAGCGCGGTTGGCTTCGTAGCTGCGGAACATGTACAGATCGGTGCCATCAACTTTTGGCATGCGGGTAATGAACGGTGCCTCGCGATGGCTGGACGCCATGGCGGGAACCGCGAACATGGTGGCTAGTGCACTGGCAACAAGCGCTGCACAGCAGGTGGTTTTGGCGATCGATGACTTCATTGCGGTCTCCTTCAAAAGTGTTTTGCCCGGTTGAGCCTGAGTTACCAAACACTTTACGAAGGGGAATCCGGATCGGATTCAACTATTTCAAAAAGTTCGTTTTTATTTTGAATCGGACTGTGTCGGGGTGTCCGGGTTGCCTTATCTGGTTGGTGCATCGG
>AEPR01000816.1 GCA_000195205.2 Oxalobacteraceae bacterium IMCC9480
TTGATTTTGGTACTCATGCAACATTCCTTTCAAGGTCCATTGGAGATTGATCGGATGCTTCTTCCTGTCGAACCCGGTGTGGCAGTGGCGGGACTCGGGCTTTCCTTTATTGTGCGGTCCCGTGATCGTCGATATCTTCCCAGGAAGATGCCTCAAACACGGTTAGCGCGACTCGTTCGGCCGGAGGGTCAGTCACTTCAGTACGGGGCTCTCGCGCTTGTGGCACGGGTCAAAGCAAACAGCCTTAATGGTAAAGCGCGTCTTGCCGCCGGGCCATGTTTTGCAAGGCATGCGACCAGACCATAATCCTCTGCGATGCGAGAGGGAGACACAAGGTAATGCGTTGCACCATTAAGGTCAAGTTAAAACCGCCGCCAAGGCCGGTGTTTTCAGGCTTCGCCCCTAAATACCATGCGCGGATCAGCGAATTTTGCTAGCATGCGCACAGTTTCCGGCAGGGCAGCAACAGGCTGCCAGGCGCATTCACCTTCACTGACTTTTCTGGCGACACCGGTAACGGCGCGCCTCCTTGCATGGCAACTGATAAAGAACTTTCCGACTTTCTTGAAAATGTAGAGCGACGCGCCTTCAAACAGGCCATCTATGCGGTCCGCAAGGAAGAGTCCGCGCTCGACATCGTGCAGGATGCGATGATCAAATTGTCACAAAGTTACGGCGACAAACCGCCGGCCGAGTTGCCCCTACTCTTTCAGCGCATTCTGCAAAATACCATCCACGATTATTTCCGGCGTGAAAAAGTCCGCAACACCTGGGTCACGCTGTTCTCCAGCATGACCGGCAATGGCGACGCCGGCGACGAATTCGAACTGCTCGACCATTACAACGCCGATGACAATGCCCAAGCATCAGAGTCCGGCGCCGACAAACTACAGCGGGAACAGACGCTCAGTGCCATCGATCACGAGGTACAAAAACTTCCAGCTCGTCAACGCGAAGCATTTCTGATGCGTTACTGGCAGGACCTCGACGTAGCCGAAACGGCTGCTGCCATGGGGTGTTCCGAAGGGAGCGTCAAAACGCATTGTTCACGCGCTACCCACACCCTGGCCCAAGCGCTAAAAGCCAAAGGAATTACGCTATGAATACCCGGGAATTGAATTTCGCCTACAAAGTACGGCACGCACTCAATGAAAATCTTGACAACCTGCCAGTGGCAACCACGGATCGACTTGCCGCCGCGCGCAAAAAAGCGCTTGCCGTAAAACGCCAGGACTCCCCGTTGAAGGCACTTGCAGCGCAACACGTGATGGCCGGACCCGCCGCCGGATTTTTCGGCAATACATCCTCCTGGTTCAACCGCGTCGGCCTGATTATCCCTTTGCTGGCATTGGTCGCCGGCCTGTCGGGCATGTACCAATTCGAAAAACAGCAGCGCATTAGCGACACGGCCGATATCGATGCCGCAGTTCTGTCAGACGAACTACCTTTGTCGGCCTATCTCGACCATGGCTTTAGCGCCTACCTGGCAAGGCAGACAGACTGATCATGACCAAGCGCACTACCATGTCTAACGGAAAACGCTGGCTGATCGCCGGCCTGGTGGCATGCGCTGCGCTGGCAGGATTGGCCGCTGTCGCCGTCCCGCTAGTATCCAAACCAGCTGACGCAATCAGCGGCAATCCGGCTCCGGCAAAACCTGCCGCAAAATCCGTCGAGCCCGATACCCGCCCGCGCTGGAATGAATTGACGCCAACCCAGCAAAATGCCCTCGCGCCATTGGCGGCAGACTGGAACAAGATCGAAG
>AEPR01000815.1 GCA_000195205.2 Oxalobacteraceae bacterium IMCC9480
CATCTATGACTGGTACAAAAAATCCACCGGGCTGGAATACAGCGGTGCCGCCGATCCGGGCGTGCAATCGGTCAAGCGCATCTACAACTACTATCGCAAGTTCGGCTATGCCACTGAAGTGATGGGGGCGAGCTTTCGGAACACGTCACAGATCCTCGAACTGGCGGGTTGCGACCTGTTGACGATCAGCCCGGAGCTGCTGCAAAAGCTGGCCGACAGTAGCGCCAACGTCGAACGCCAGCTCAGCCCGGCACTGGCCCAAGCGGCCGACCTGCACAAGCTGACGCTGGATGAAAACACCTTCCGGCTGATGTGCAACGACGACGCGATGGCCACCGAAAAACTGGCCGAAGGCATCCGTGCGTTCTGCGCAGATTCGGTCAAGCTCGATGGCATGGTCGAGGCCTTGCGCAGCGCCTGACCGGCCGGCAGTCCTCAGGGCTTGCTGAACTTCAGGATGAAGTCATCCTTAGCTTGCAGCGGCTCCGGGGTATTGCGATCGCGTGGATCGGCCGGATTGCGCAAAAAACCGGCTTCGGCCACAAAGACAAATCGGCCGCTTCGATTTCGCGACGCAGGAATTGTTCATCGATCCTGTGCAGGGTGCCGGCTTCGGAAATCCCGGTGCCGGCACGTCCGGCATGGTCACCAATCACATACGTCCCACCCGGTTTGAGCGCCGTGAACACGGCCCGGTTCATTGCTGCGCGATCGACGCCCATGTGGCCGAGATCGTGATAGTTGAACATCAGCGTGACCAGATCAAGTTGCTGTCCGGCCGCAGCGGGAACCGGATTCTCGAAGGGCTGCACCACGGCCATCAGATTGCCCAGCCCCGCTTTTCTGGCACGTTCGGCCAGCGCGACCGGTGACGGCACCGACGCAGGCCGGGGTGCACTGAGCACCGCCGGTGCGCTGCCACCTTCAGGCGCAGCAGGTGCGACTGCGGCAGGATTGCGTGGCGCACTCTGGCCATAGACCCGACCCGCCGGACCCACCGCGCGCGCCAGCAACTCCGAGGTATAGCCACCGCCGGCACTGAGGTCCAGCGCCATCATGCCGGGATGAATCGCCAAAAATTCCAGCAGTTGCACCGGCTTGCGGCGTGCATCATTGGTGCGGTCGGCGGCACTGCGATCCGGGCTGGCGATCAAGCTTGCGATCTGCTCTGCAGACAAGGCCGGTGTGGTGCGCGCTACCGGCGCGGTGCCGGCACATCCCGACAAGGTCAGGACCGCAGCGCAAAAGAGGATGGCAGTGCGGCGCGCGGTGGTGGTCACGGAGGTCGGTGCGGATCGATACATGGGTTTCTCCCGGATGAAGTGTTGGCCAATGTAACGTAGATTTCCGCGCTTGGTTTTGCAGTCCGTGCGGCAGGCTGCGACCGGAACATACCTCTAGCAGGTCAGTAAATTATAACTACCAACTGGTAGTGCGATACTGGTTCACATCACCCCTGTCGATGACAACGACAATCCATCCATGCATCACACCAGGAGAACCTCCCGCCCATGTCCCACTTCAACGCCCGCAGCCTGATCCTCGCCACCGTCCTCGCCATCGGCATCCCGACCGCCGTCCAGGCCCAGTATGTCGGTCCCTCCAGCCAGAAAGTCACCGTGACCGTTGCGGACATCCTGAAGAATCCGGTCGACGACCAGGAAGTGATGCTGCGTGGCGTGCTGCTGAAAAAAATCAGCAAGGAAAAATATATGTTTTCCGACGGGAAAAATGAAATCCGCGTCGAGATCGACGATCGCGATTTCCCGACCCAGGCCATCGATGAAACCACCCGCATCGAAATTCGCGGCGAAGTCGAAAAGGATTTCATGGAGTCGCCGGAAATCGACGTGAAGATGATCAGCATCTTGCGCTAGCAATCCGCGCACGACGGGCAACAAAAAAGGGTTACTCGCCTGAGCGAATAACCCTTTTTGTTTTCATGCCAATTCTTGGTGCTGATGAGGCGAATCGAACA
>AEPR01000814.1 GCA_000195205.2 Oxalobacteraceae bacterium IMCC9480
AATAGAAGTGTTTAACGGCAGGTCGCCCGACCTGCCGTATTAGAAAAGGCTGTCCCATGTCGATGACGCATCGTTTCCAGTTGGTCGACGTGTTCAGCGAGCAGCCTTTTTCCGGCAATCCGCTGGCAGTCGTAGCGGATGCCGACGATCTCTCGACCGAACAGATGCAGGCCATCACCCGATGGCTGAACCTGTCCGAAACCGCGTTCCTGCTGACTCCCGATGATCCGCTTGCCGACTATCGCCTGCGCATTTTTACGCTTGATCGCGAACTGCCTTTTGCCGGACATCCGACGCTGGGCAGTTGCCATGCCTGGCTGTCGGATGGCGGCAAGCCCCGGCATGAACACGAGATCATCCAGCAATGCGGCGCGGGCCTGATCCCGCTCCGGCGTGACGAATCGACACTGGCGTTTGCCGCGCCGCCGCTCATCCGCAGCGGACCGGTTTCTGAGCCGGCCTTGCTGGAAATGGCGCGCTTCCTGCGCATCGATCGCACGGCCATTGTTGACGCGCAATGGGCCGATAACGGACCGGGATGGATGGTGGTGTTGCTCGCGTCGGCCGACGCGGTGCTGGCGCTGGAGCCGCAGCGGGATTCTCCGGTGCGTCTTGATCTGGGCGTGGTCGGTCCGTATCCGGCGGGCAGCGACGCGGCGTTCGAATTGCGCGCCTTCCTGACCGACCATCACGGTGCCATCTGTGAAGATCCGGTGACCGGCAGCCTCAATGCCTCCACGGCGCAGTGGTTGCTGGCGACCGGTCGCGCGCAGGCACCGTACTTCGCATCGCAGGGAGGCCGGCTCGGTCGTGCAGGCCGTATTCACATTAGCGTGGATGCGCAGGGTGGGGTCTGGGTGGGCGGCAGGTCGATGACCTTATTTTCGGGGCAGGGCGGGTTTTGATCCAAAGGATCGAGAGCGCCGGTTTCAGGACACTGACAACACTTTTAATTGTGTGCAATCTAATTCAAGTTACTGCGCTTCCCCCTCTGCCTGGCGAATCAGTATCGCCAGCAGTGTAGTCATCGACGCCATCTTTTCTGATGAAACGCGTGTTTCGCGCAGCCTCAATCGGATTGTCTCTGCGTTGATCAGCTTTCGCGCCAGCAAGGCGCGGATGAAGACATGGTCTTTGTCTCTTCCAGCCGCGAGCTTGGCGACAACCAGGTCGTGCGGCTCAAGGCAGTAAGCTTTTACGCTGACGCCGCTGCCTTCCTGTTTCAGATGCACGAGCCGGTTCCGGTAGTGCTTCGGCAATGTGGCGGTGTGTGCATCGACCGGGTCGGCGTAATAGCCAAAGGTTTCATGAAAAGTCGAATCCATGCCGATGACGTTCAAGAAGTCGGTCTTGTCCATCTTGTTCTTTGACAAGAGATCGACTTCCTGCGATTTCAGGATCTCGTCGGCGAGATCGGGGTATTTTCCATGCAGTGACTGGCTTCCGATGATGATGAATTCGTTGTCACCGACGATCGCTGCTGCCGCCCTCAGTACGTGTTCCACTTCGGATTTTTTCATTTAATTCCCGGACTAGTGATTTGTGCAGCATCCCGACATAAGGGATGG
>AEPR01000813.1 GCA_000195205.2 Oxalobacteraceae bacterium IMCC9480
GCGAGCGCCCCGCCGACGCCCGTCAATTCCGGCCCCACGGTCCCCAACCAAACACGCGACCGCATGCCGACCCTGACCAGATTTGGCAACAAATGCATCAACGTGGTGTTTAACCCCCACCCCCACCGCACACCAACGATAAAACCGCGCAAGCAAAAACAATCCCCGCCATGCCGCCGCCTCGCCAGACACACTGCCTCCAACAAAGGAGATCCCATGTCGCGCTATCGTCGCTCCCAACAATCCGGCGGGACCTATTTTTTTACTGTGGTGGCCTATCAGCGGCGACCCATCCTCTGCGACGACCCCATCCGCCAGGCCCTCAAGCAAGCCATCAACACGGTCCGGGCAACCCGCCCGTTTGTCATCGATGCCTGGGTCTTGCAACCAGACCACCTGCACTGCATCTGGACCTTGCCGGAAGGCGATGCGGACTTCTCTTCACGCTGGCGGCTGATCAAAAGCTACGTTTCGAAGGCATGCCGGCAGCAGTACCGCCAACAGGACCTCATCTCACCGTCAAAGAAAAAGCACCGTGAAGGCACCGTGTGGCAGCGTCGTTTCCTCGAGCATGCCATCCGTGATGAAGACGATTTCGCGAAGCACATCGATTACATTCATCACAACCCGGTCAAGCACGGCCTGGTCGACAGCGCCGCAGCGTGGCCCTATTCGACGATCCATCGCCATATCAAAAACCGACTGTATCCCCCGGATTGGAGCGGAGCATAACTACACCGGCAAGCTATCCCACGCGAGCGCCCCGCCGCCGCCCGCCAATTCGACCATTC
>AEPR01000812.1 GCA_000195205.2 Oxalobacteraceae bacterium IMCC9480
TTTTGCTCCAACACACCCTACCAAACCTGCGGGCTATTTCATCGATGACGACAAAAACCGGTCAGCGCAAGCGTGTTATGCGCTGGATGTGCTCTGGCTTGCGGACAAACCTCTGTCATCCGGCATGTGATTTGGTCTGAAAAGCATCAAACCGCGCCGGCCTCCGCCCCCCGAAAAAACCCCTTCGCCCGCCGCCCCCACGCATCCAGATACGTGTAAGCCACCGGCACCACCAGCAAGGCAGTAGCGTCGACGTGATCACGCCGCCGATCACCGCGCGCCCCATCGGCGCCTGCGATTCGCCGCCATCACCGATGCCCAGCGCCATCGGCAGCATCCCGAAAATCATCGCCATCGTCGTCATCAGGATAGGCCGCAAGCGCACTTGTCCGGCAGTCAGGATGGCGTCGTGCTGGCTCTGCCCGGCCAGCTGCGAATGGTTGGTGAAGTCGACCAGCAGGATCGCGTTCTTGGTCACCAGCCCCATCAGCATGATGAAGCCGATGATAGAGAACATGTTGAGCGTGCTGCCGGTAATCAGCAGCGCGAGCAGCACGCCGATCAGCGACAGCGGCAGCGAGACCATGATCGCGACCGGTTGCAAAAAGCTGCCGAACTGCGAAGCCAGCACCAGGTAGATGAAGATCACTGCGATGCCGAGCGCAGCCACGGCGGCCCCCAGCATGTCCTTCATCTGCTCGGCCTGGCCGCCGACATCGAAGCGCACGCCGTCCGGCAGGTCGATGGTCTTGATGATGGCTTGCACTTCCTTGTTGACGTCGCCGGCCGGTCGCCCTTCGACATTGCCGTAGATGCCGACGCGGCGCTGCAGCGCCTGCCGCTTGATCACTTGCGGGCTGGTCGCCGGGATGAACTCGACGACCTGGCGCAGCGGCACCATGATGACGCGGCCATCGGGCGTCAGGTTCTTGCTGGCGACCGACAGATTGCCAAGGTCGGTGATGCGTTCGCGCCCGGCTTTCGGCAGCTGCACGTTGACTTCGTAATTCTGGCCATCCTGCGCCAGCCAGTAGCTGGTGGTGTCGCCGGCGACGAACGGCCGCAGCGCTGCGCCGATCTGCTGCAGCGTCAGGCCGAGGTCGCTGGCGCGCTCGTTATCGATCTTCACGACCACCGATGGCGTCGATGCGGCGAGGCTGTTTTCGAGATCGGTGACACCCTTGATCGTGGCCAGTTTCAGCATCACCTGTTTGGCCACCGCGTCGAGTTTGGCGATGTCCTGGCCGAGGATGGCGATGTAAATCGCTTTCTGAAATCCGACCGACAGCTCCAGCCCGGCGATCGGCTTGAGACGCTGGCGGATCAGCGCTTCGAGGTCTTTCTGACGCTGCCGCCCGGTGCTTTTGCGGTCGGTCAGTTTCAGGCTGACTTCGGCGGTGTTGGCACCATCCTGCCCGCCAACGGTCGTGATGACGCTGGCGATTTCGGGGAAGTCTTTCAGCGCGGTTTCGACCTGGCGGATTTTTTCATCGGTGTAGGCCAGGCTGGAGCCGACCGCGGTCTTGAACTTCAAGGTGACGAAACCCTCGTCGGTTTCCGGGAACATTTCGCCACCGATCAGCGGCACCAGTGCGAGGCTGCCGATGAACAGCAACAGCGCCGACAGCAACGTGACCTTGCGCCAGCGCAGCGACCACTCCAGCGCACGACCATAGCGCAGATGCAGCCGGTCGATGCCATGCTCGATGCGTTCCATCAGTCTGCCCAGCCAAGGCAGATACCGAAAACGGTTCTCGACCGGATCGCGCCAGACCGACGACAGCATCGGGTCCAGCGTGAAGCTGACGAACAACGACACCAGCACCGCCACCGTCACCGTGATCCCGAACTGCAAAAAGAAGCGCCCGATGATGCCGTCCATGAACGCCACCGGCACGAACACGGCGACGATCGCAAACGTCGTCGCCATCACCGCCAGGCCGATTTCGCTGGTGCCGTCGTTGGCCGCATCCTTGTGGCTCTTGCCCATGCCGAGATGGCGCACGATGTTCTCGCGGACCACGATGGCGTCATCGATCAGCAAGCCGATGCACAGCGACAGCGCCATCAAGGTCAGCGCATTGATCGTGAAGCCGAACGCCTTCATCGCGATGAAGGTCGCCATCACCGAGATCGGCAAGGTCAGGCCGGTGATGATGGTGCTGCGCCATGAATGCAGGAACAGGAACACGATCAGCATCGTCAGCACCGCGCCTTCGAGGATGGTGGCCTTGACGCCGTCGAGCTGGCGTTCGACCGAATCCGAATTCGAATTGACGATGGCGAGCGTGCTGCCGGCCGGTAAAGTCTTGGCCATCTCGGCGACGGCTTTTTTCAGGCCGACGCCGACTTCGATGATGTTGGCGTCCTGCACCTTGGTGATGTTGATATTGATCGCGCGCTGGCCATTGACGCGCGAGATCGAGGTCTCTTCGCGTTCGCCATCGACGATGTCGGCGACCTGATCCAGAAACACCGGACCGCTGGCACGCCGCGCGACGACGATCTTGCCGAACGCGCGCGGGTCCTTGATCTTGCCTTCGACCCGCACCAGCTGTTCGGACGGCCCGCGGCTGATGACCCCGGCCGGCATGTCCTGGTTGGTGATCTGGATCGCGCGCAGCACTTCGTCGATGCCGATGTTTTGCGCGGTCATGCGCGACGGGTCGACATTGATCAGGATCTGCCGGCTGGTGTTGCCGCCGGTGGTGACCTGGCCGACGCCGGCGACGTTTTGCAGACGCTTGACGACGACCTGTTCGGACAGCGTCGACAAGGCGCGCATGTCACCGCTGGCCGAGGTCAGCGTCAGCGTGGCGACCGGCTGGGCGTTCTCTTCCTGGCGCGCGACGAACGGTTCCTTGGCGTCTTTCGGGAAGGCGGCGCGGACGGTGGCGATCTTGTCGCGCACTTCCTGGATGCCGTGATCCATGTTGGCTGACAGGTCAAATTCGATGAAGGTCAGCGAGCGGCCTTCGAACGAACTCGAGACGATTTTCTTGACGCCACGTACGGTGTTGACGACGTTCTCGATCGGCTTGGTGATGTCGTTCTCGACCGCTTCCGGCGACGCGCCCGGATACAGCACCTGGATGAACACAAACGGAAACTGCACATCCGGCATCTTCTCGACGCCGAGGCTGCGGTACGACGCCAGCCCCAGCACCATCAGCGCCACCATCACCATCGTCGCAAACACCGGGTTGCGGATACTGACCTTGGTGATCCACATGATCAGCCTTTCGTGGCAGGCAATTTGACCAGCGAACCGGCCTTGATCCCGTCAAGCTTGACGGCCAGCACCTGCATGCCGACCGACAGGCCGGCGGTAATTTCGACCATGCCTTCGGCGTCATTGCGCAAGCCGGGCTGGACCACCTGTTCGATGACTTTGCCGTCAGCTATGCGCAGCACCGTGGACACGCCGTCCTTGATGCGCAATGTCGCGACCGGCACGGCCGCGACTTGCGGTGCCGTGCGCAGCGTGATGCCACCGGTGGCATACATGCCGGATTTCAGCGCGCCATCGGCGTTGGCCACGGCGACATAGACGATGATGGCGCGCGAGCCGGCTTCGGCGGCCGGGTTGATGCGTACCACTTCACCGGTAAAAACGCGGGCGTCAAACCCGTCGACGGCAAAGCGCACGCCCTGCCCGACCTGCACGCGCGGAATGTCACTGGCAGGCACCAGCGCTTCGAGGATCAGCCGCGACAAGTCAACCACGGCAAACAGCGCCATATCGGGCGCGGCTTTTTCGCCGGCCTGCACGTAGCGCTTGCTGATGATGCCGTCGATCGGCGAACGGACCTGCGCATCGTCGAGCGCGCGACGGGCGATATCGAGCTGGGCGCTGGCCGATTTGACGGCGGCCTGCGCTAGGTCGACGCCGTTCTGCGAGGTGTCGAGCGCGTTCTGCGAAATGAATTTTTGCTTGAGCAGCTCATTGCTGTTTTCGCGGTTCTTGTTGGCCAGCGCGAGGCGGGCGCGGGCATCGTCGAGTGCGGCTTGCTGCGCCGCCAGCCGTGCTGCCAGATCGGCCGTATCGAGCCGCACCACGATCTCGCCACGGCGCACGCGGATGCCTTCGGCGACCAGTGTCTCGCGTACTTCGCCGGCGACCTTGGACTTGACGATGGCTTGCTGCTGCGCGGTCAGTGCGCCTGACACCGGCAGTTGCACGCGCAGATCGCGCGCGACGACGGTGAACACATCGGCAGCGGCCAGTTCCATCACGGCCGGGGTGGTGGCCTTTTCCGGCTCGACCGGTTTGGCCGGACGCATCGACATGACACCGCCGGCGACGGCGATCACGACGACCACGGCGACGGGGATCATCCAGCGTTTGGATGGGGGGAGTGGCTGGTCATTGTTCATTTTTATTGTGGCCGGTCAGAGGTTGGTAAGCGTGACGGTGGGGCGCGCGCGTGGGCACGATGAAACCGTGCC
>AEPR01000811.1 GCA_000195205.2 Oxalobacteraceae bacterium IMCC9480
ACGCGAATGCACCACCAAAGTCCGAATTAAACGAAAGCGACCGTCAGGCCAGGCAGGCTGACACCGGAAAATGCCGTCGTCCAGGTTTCGCCGGCAGCGACCGGATACGCTTCGGTCCAGGTGCCGGTGGTGACGATTTCACCTGCTGCCAGCGGCGCAAAGTCCGGTTGAGTCTGCAGCAGCTTGTGCAAGTGCATCAGCGCATGCACCGGACTATCCAGCACATCGGCACCAAAACCGGCACCGCGCAATGAAAACCCCTGACCGCAATCGGACGACAAGGACACGCTGGAATCGGTCAGCACCTGGGCCAGGTTGCGACGTGACGCTTCCGACAGCATGTGCGGCTCACCGATGATCAGCGAACCATGCAACCCGAACGCGGCTACCGCATCGGCTGGTTCGAACTGCCAGTCGGCGAATGGACAGACAACGATTTCAAAACCATGCGCCATCCATTCGATGCAGCCGGCCAGCTCGGCCAGCGTGGCGTTTTTTGTGGGAGCCTTGCGCAACTTGAAGACGATTTCTGGTTCGAGGCGGGGTTGCACCGCACCGGTCAGGCTCTGGAACGCCCGGTTATCGGTGGCATAGCGCACTGTCGAGTCATACATGGTGGCCCAGATTGGCGCATCGACTGCTCCACCGTTACGGAATTTGCTCCAGACCTTGCGGTTGTTGAAACCGATCTTGCGGCCGACAGGCTGTTCGCCTTCGGCGATGCGGATATCGAGGATGCGCTTGGCGACTTCATAGCCATCGGTCATCGACAGTTCGGTATCCTGCGACAGGCGCGGCAGCAGTGCCGAGCCGGCACGCGCATCAAGCAACTGGTGGGCGAAGCGATTGGAGATTGTGGACATCAGCATTGCGGACTCGCGTAGGTAAGAGAGAAATTGGCAAGCCTATTCTCAGCTACCGAAGGGCATTACACAAGCGCCGTGATCAGGCATTTTGTCCTAGCCAGACTGACAACAACTGCTGAAACCGCTCAGGCTGTTCCATCAGAAAAAAATGACTGGCATTGTCGAAAATCTCAGTGCGGGCATTGGGCAGGCCTGCACTCAGCCAGCCGGTGGCGGTGAGCGAGCAGATCGGATCGCTGGCACCCGCCATCACCAGCACCGGCTGGTGGATGCGGGCCAGATCAGGCAGCGTATCGTGCTCCTGGCAGGCGGTGTTCTGGCGCACGTAGCAGGCCGGCAAGCGGGTTTCGCCGCCGATCAGCCGCTCGATCGCCGCGACCCGTTCGGGCTGGCTATTAAAAAAATCCGCCGAGACGAAGTTCTGTACCGAATGGCGCGCATGGTCGGCCCAGCTCATGCGCCACTCGAGCGCATCACGCATGTTCAGCAAGACCCGCCGTCCGAGCGGATCGAGCCGCGCAAACGAGGCGCACAACACCATCGACAACACCCGCGCCGGTGCCAGCAACGCCATCTGCTGCGCCACTGCCCCGCCCATCGAGCGGCCGACCACATGGGCGCGGGCGATTTGCAAGTGATCCATCAATCCGAGCGTATCGCGCGCGAGATCAGCGGTACTGACCGGTTCGTCGACCTGCGTGCTTTGTCCGGCACCGCGATTGTCGAATGCAATGACGCGGTACGACTGCCGTAACACGGCGATCTGCGCCAGCCACGCGCTGTAATCACCGGCCAGCCCGTGGATCAGCACCACGGCCGGACCGCTGCCTTCATCGATATAGCGCAGCGTGTAATTACCGACAGGGGCAAATTTGAGGGCGAATTCCATGGGGTGTGCTTTTCAGGTTATTTGTCAGGTGATACCGAGGTGGGATTGCAGTTGCGCCTGCTGCTGCCGGAAATCGGCACCGCTGCCGGCAAACACGACGCGTCCGGTATTGAGCAGCACCACGTCGTCGGCCACTTTCATGGCCAGCCCGAGATTTTGCTCAACCAGCAGGATGGCGATCTGGCTTTTGAGCTGTTCGAGCACTTCGCCGACTTCGCGCACGATCTGCGGTGCGAGTCCTTCGGACGGTTCATCCATCAGCAGCACGGACGGGTTGGTCATCAGCGCGCGGCCGATCGCCAGCATTTG